>JAYEPB010000137.1:0-8161 GCA_034723595.1 Nanobdellota archaeon | reverse complement strand
AAAAGAAAGAAGAGATTATTGAAACGCCTAAAAAGATATCCTGGATATCCCCCACAGCCATAATCTTAAGCATACTTGCTTTTGCTGTTCTTATCATCATAGCACTTTTTGTATTATCAAAAACAAAAGCTAAAAAAGAAAGCAATACTGCTTTAGTAAACTATTTCATGCAATACATGAATCAAAGCTATTCATATGAGCAGATTGCAGGTGTATTAAGGCAGGAAGGATATTCTGAAGAAGATATAATGAATGCGCATGATGATGCGCTGAAAAAGATGATACATTGAACCTATCTCTGTTTTTATATCTTTATAATCATCAAAGAACAAAGGTATTATAAAGAAATATCTTATCCAGTACAAAAAGATACAATTAAATCCTAGGCGAAAAATTTAGAGCACTAAAAAATAGC
Organism: Nanobdellota archaeon; assembly: GCA_034723595.1. GTDB lineage: Archaea > Nanobdellota > Nanobdellia > Woesearchaeales > JAGLGH01 > JAGLGH01. Next base: position 7,746 of record JAYEPB010000137.1, on the reverse strand, counting down.
AGGTGATTAGAAAATGAAAAAACAAGCTAAAAATATTTTAGCAATTGCAGGAGTTATAAGCACAATTCTGGGAATTGTTGGAGCAATTCCTTCATTCTTAAAAGAGATGTATGGTATTGCAATTGTTTCAACCATATTAATTATTGGAGGTTTAGTTCTATTAGCTATAGCTTTTGGAGACTAAAAAGAATGAAGCAAAAAGCATTAAGTGATAAAATCAAAAAGAATTTGCTGGATTTACAGTATAATAAATATTTACAATATTACAATACATCTATAATTATCCTATTTACATACATTATTGGTGTTGCGATAGCTTTTATTACAAAACAAATTAATTACAAAAGTATGAATGAAGTTGGATTAGCAGGAATTATCTCAATAGCAGTCATTTCGATTATTGTAATATTTATGTTAAGAATGAGAGACCATATACAAAATATACCAAATAAAATTAAGAAGTTAAAATTATAAAAACAGATAACCTCACAAAAACAACCATTAAAAGTTTGCGCAGCAAACTTTTAAAATAGCAATATATATAAACATTCAATTCTTCCAAATATCAATGATTCTGGGAAATATAACTGGAAAAATAACAACAACAAATTTCAAGTTCAAAGTAGACAGGGATACAAGCAAATTTGATTATATTCAGGTATATCATAAGAATTATGGCTATGTTCTTGGACAGGTTATTGAACTTGTATCAGAAAAGAACAATACTATTGCACTTTGCAATATCATAGGATATCTTGACAAAGAGAAGAAAACCAAGCAGATGCGAGTTCTTTTTGAGTCAAAAGCAGAAGTGCTGAAAGCAGAAGATTCGTTCATTAAAGATATCCTGAGGCTGGAATCTAACAAAAAAGGCGCATACATCGGAATGCTTGATGGGAAAAAAATAGAAATACGCCTGGATCTAAACAAGCTCCTGACAAAACATGTTTCAATCATAGCTAAGACAGGAGCAGGCAAATCATATATTGCATCTGTGCTTATAGAAGAGATTCTTGACAAGAAAGTACCTCTGCTTATAATTGATCCGCATGGTGAATATTCTGCATTAAGGGAAAAGAACGATAACAAAAAAGACATAAAACGCATGCAGAGTTTTGGCATTACAGCTAAAGCATATTCCTCCCATATCAGAGAGTATGGTGACATAAATATCCTCAACAATGTCAGACCATTGAAGTTGAACCAAAATCTGACCAGCCAGGAACTGATCCACTTCATGCCAGGCAAACTCACATCAAACCAGCAAGGAGTACTATATTCTGCGCTTAAAAATGTAAAGCATATAACAATTAAAGGACTGCTCGATACGCTTGAACTTGAAGAAAACAATGTAAAATGGCACTTAATCAACGCAATAGATCACATTGAACAGTTTGACATCTTCTCCCAGGATTATACCCAATATAACGAATTGATTCAGCCTGGCAAATGCTCAATAATAAACCTTAAGGGAATAGAACCAGAAGTGCAGGAGATAATAGTCTATAAGCTGCTGAAAGACCTGTTCGAAGAAAGAAAAAAGTCTTCAATCCCCCCATTTTTTGCAGTGATTGAAGAAGCTCATAATTTCTGCCCTGAAAGAGGATTTGGAGAAGCAAAATCTGCAAAAATAATAAGGACAATTGCTGGTGAAGGAAGAAAATTCGGGCTTGGCCTGTGTGTAATAAGCCAGAGACCTGCAAGAGTAGAAAAATCTGTTCTTTCCCAATGCAATACTCAGATAATCCTGAAAGTAACAAACCCAAATGACCTAAAAGCTATAATATCATCTGTCGAAGGCATAACAAGCGAAACAGAAAGCAATATCAAGAGCCTGCCAATTGGAACTGCAATGATAACTGGCATTGTTGATATGCCTCTTTTCGTCAATACAAGACCTAAAAAATCAAAGCATGGCGGAGAAGCGATAGACATATTTGCAGAAGAAGATGAGACTATAGATATTCTCAAAGAAACCAAAAAATTTGCTGCCAAAGATATACTGCCAGTGATAAAAGCAAAAACTACGCTCAAAGACCTTATTCTCATGTCAGATAAACCAATCCAGAACATAATAACATACCTTATCCCAGCAGCCATTATCACATGCAAAGATAAACAATCCAATTTCAATCTGCTTTTTGATATGATCAAGGGAGACATTATAACAGACATAGCGCAAAGCATCCTTATCCCTTTTGGAAAAGCAAAGACAAACCTCAAAGAACATGAAACATTTGAGAGTATAGAATACAAATCTATCGGCTATGACAAGAAAATCAAGCCAAAGATCAACCAGAAAAAACTGAAAGGTGAACTTGAACCAGAAATTGAGGTCATAGAAATAAAAGAATGCTTTATCGTGCATCATAAAATTGAGTATAAATAAAGCTGAACCCATCAAAACTCTCTACAAATATTGCAATTTTTCTATACCTTCTTTTTCTTTGGTCAGTGGCTGGCTGGGTCTTAGATCAATATATGATGAAAGCACTCTGGGATTCATTTCCAATATTTGCATGATTTGAAGTCCAACATCCTCTGGAAGCAATTTCCATGATTCTTCATAACCATGATGCCTATTTTTGACAGCGCCAATGCTTAGATAAGTCACTTTTATTCCATCATGCCTTACTTCTTCAAGATAACATTCTGCAAAAGCCCTAAGTGCTGCCTTTGTTGAACAGTATGCACTCCCAGTTCCAAAAGTATATTTTTCTGAATGACTCCCCACAATTATCAGATAGCCTTTGCTCTTTTCAAGATAAGGCGTTGAATATTTTGTTAGATAGAACACACTATCAAGATTGGTCTTAACTGAAGTTTCCCAATCTTTTTCGCTTAATTCCCTAACTGTATTGAATTTTCTTATTGCAGCATTATGAATTACTATATTGATTTGCCCAAATTTTTTAATCGCTGAATCAAATGCTTTTTTAATCTGCTTTTTATCAGACACATCGCATTTTAATTCAGTATAATTACTAAGTTTCTCTCTCATTGCGCTTCTGTTCAATCCAATGACATAAAAACCAGCATTGCTTAATTTTTTAGCAATGCCTAGTCCTATGCCTCTATTGCAGCCAGTAATTAATGCAGCATTCATCTTATTGCTCCCACCAAACCAGTAAAATCTTTATATCTTTGAAGAACTACATCTTCTGGTTTCCATTCCCTATAGCAATCCTTTGTCATTGAAATTCCTTTCTTCTCAATCCTTGTGCAGTCTTGGCTTATTTCATCAATAACTAATAGATTTCCATCATTGGAATAGCCAAGCTCCATTTTCATATCAACAAGATTCATGCCTGAATTTGTTACAATTTCATTTACTAAATCTGAACTTTTCCTAAGTATCTCTTTAGCTTTCTCCAATTGTTCGGAAGTTAGCAATCCCAAACCAACAATATAACTTTCATTAAGCATAGGATCATCAACTCCGCAGACAGATAAATCTTGTTTCAGATCGAATTTATATAAAGGTTGGTTGAATTTCTGACCTTTTTTTACAATGGTAGGAAACATCTTAACAATGCTTCCAGCAGCAGAAAACCTTGCAATCCATTCAATAGGTGTGGGTTTAACTTTCTTTACTGCCATAATCAATTGCCCATCATATTCAATTAATTTAGGGTATTGAAGCTGAGTTTGGATACCCAGATTTTCCAGCTCTTTCATAAAAAACAAATTTACATGCATACGCTCAATCTCAGTTCCTGCAATAAGCCCTTGCCTTTTGTTTGTTATTGAACGCAGCGAAGGTTTAAAGACCATAAGACAGACATCAGGATAATCAGTCTCATATATAACCTTTGACTTGCCTTGAGCAACTATTCGCGCTTCTTTGCTATTGAAGTTTTCCATAATTTTTTCCATTTCTTTTTTTGATATCATTTTTATTCCTCCATGTATTTTTTCACTTGTTTGAGTGTTTCTTCAACTTCATTATCAGTTGATAATTCAATTACATTAATTCCAAGCTTATCTTTAGCAAACTGCACTGCTTTCTCATATCTGGAATTATATTCTCTTATGGTTGAAACCATTGCAAATTCATCATCTGTTCCCCTTGATTTCTGCCTTTGATATGACCCCCCATTATTTATCCTGCAATGGAACAGCATATCAGGGAATGGCTTCCATGTTTGCGCAATCTCCATGATTTTCTCTTCATCTTCACCAATCATCTCTGTAATCCATGTCAGCACTGAACGATCATAGATTTTTGCAAGTTCTTTAGGTCCATGCCAATGATGTTTTCCAATAACACTTGCCCATTCTGCATATTTTTGAGATAATCTTAGAGAATCTGCTTCTCTTCCCACCTGACCTGAAAATGGAGTGACTAAAACAACAGGATGCTCTTGCCATAAGCCGCATTGGACAAGATGCCTTGCAAGTGTTGATTTTCCTGAACCATCTATGCCATCAAAACCAATTATTCTGCCTTTTCTTTGGGGGTCAATCAATCCAAGATTCTCAAATAAAGGAATTTTCTCAGGTCTGGATGTCGCTAAAATTGCCCCAAGATGGATGTATTCTTTTTTTTCGTATAAATTATTCTCTCTGGCAGTTCTTCCTGATTCAACAACATCAAATATTGTTTCAGCCCACCCCATGCCAACAGCTGCCTCTACACTGCCAGATAAAGGAATAATCTGATTATCATTTACGCCAAGATATTCTTTTGCAAGAATTGGATACCTTGATGCGACATTATAATTCCTCAGAATCATATTGGTACTCATATTTTTCATGTGATCTGGAACAAGCAGGCTAATCCTGCATTTAGAGTGAGGAAAGAATTTCAACGCAACCATTGACTTATGTCCTTCTTCCAGCCACTGATCTGTGCCATAAGTAATCATATCAAATTTTGAATGCTGTTTTTGAAGGTCTCGCCATCTCAAAAGTGCAATCTTTAAGTTATATTTTTTTGTCTCAATCTCAAATACTAATTTCCTGCCTATATCTGGCATTTTATGACCCATGCTTTCTAATGCTTTTTGCAAAACTGGCAGCAGTTTTCCCTTTCCTGCGCCAATTAAAATTGTTGGTTTCATTTTCTCACCTTTGTTCATTATATTTTTTGTATAAATTATCTTTCAATGCTCTTCAATGAAAAGCATCTGCATAATCCCTTCATTTGTGCTAATCTCATCATTTGCAATTTTCTTTATATCATCAAATTTAAAAAACACCATAGCGATTGATTCAGCTGTCTTGCTTGCTGCCTGCCCTGGAAGCACATTTCCAATCAGGGTAATGATATTTCTTGCATTCAAAGGGTTCAGCCTGCAATTAAGCAAGGGAAGTATCATGCTTGCATCTCTGTTTGCATGGGATATCGCAGTATTTATATCACCAAAATTTTCTGATACACCCACAATACATATCCCATCTACGCCAAAGACAGGCTCTTTTCCAGCAATAATGATAGGCCGCCCTGAGAGATGATTCTTTTCAGAATTATGATCCATTTCATACCACCTCTTATTTGGCTTAATAATATCAACAGTTAATTCAACATGCGCTGAAGTTTCAAGAGCAATGCCATTTAATTCACCATAGCCTTGCAAAGCATGAGCATCTCCAAGATAAAGAAATGCACCATCCACATCAACAGGCAGATAGACCGATGCGCCCTCACAGACAAATGGAATATCCAAATTGCCGCCAGTTCTTTTCGCATGACCTGCTTTAATAAATCCAGTATGAGGTGCAGTGCCAATAATTCCAAGCATAGGTCTCAATGGAAGTTCAAAACCCATAAAATCTAGTGAATCTTTTCTTATCTTTGCTTTTGCTGGAGCGCGGTCTCCAAATGTAGTAGTATCTTTAGGCTCAACACCTGCTGATTTTGATAAGCTCTGTATTGGATCAAGGCAAGTAATCTTGTGAATCTGCACTTTTAAATAATTACCAGCTTTGGCGCCTTTCACCAAAATTGGACCAGTCAATGGATGATGGTGAATATCTTTATTATGAAGTACAGCATCCAATTCCGAAACATTGCTCAGAGTATCTCCAAATGCATTGATAGTCTCGATGCAGACTCTTTTTCCAGGTTCAATCTCTGCAATCACTTTCTGATTTTTGTCCATGACTTTTGTCTTATTTGATAATATCATAATTTCACCTTATGGCGAGCCTTAAGCTCATTGATGATTTCCTTAAAAGATATTCCTTCTTTTGCCACATATAATAGAATAAAAAAGAACAGATCAGTTACCTCATAGACTTTATTATCTCTTGTTTTTGCTATTGATACTTCAAATGCCTCTTCAAGCAATTTTTTGCTTAATTTCTCATGGTCTGTTCCAATTTGTTTTGTATATGATATTCCCTTTTCATTTATCCTTTGATACAAAAAATCTATTAAATACTGGACTGAGAATTTATCTTCATTAAAACAACTGTATCTGCCTAAATGACAGGCATTACCATGCTGTTCAATTATATAGAGCAAAGTGTCTCTATCACAATCATATCTTAATTCTACTAATCTTTGAGCATTTCCTGAAATTTGACCTTTTAGCCATAATTGTTTCCTTGACCTGCTATAATAATGGCATTTTCCTGTGCCTATTGTTTTTTTAATTGCTTCATTATTTGAATATGCTGCCATCAAGACTTTACCTTGCTGATCCTTAACAACAGTTGGAATTAATTCATCTGTGAATTTCAATATATTCAAAACTGCATCAGTTATGTTTAAAGTGCCATCATACAACGCCCTTCCAAGTATCACATCAAACCCATAATTCTCAATCGCAGCTATATCCTCATAACTTGCAACTCCTCCTGCAATAATAATCCTATTTTTAGTTAATCCTTTTAATTCTTCAACAAATTTTTTATCGATGCCTTTTCCAAGACCTTCAACATGGATATTTGTAATAAGAAAAGTATGGCAATATTTTTCCATGCTCTTTATTCTTTCTTTTAATGTATAATTTGATGATTGAGTCCATCCATGAGTTTGAACTTTATCATCCATTATATCCAAAGCAACAATTATCTTATTTATTGGCAGCTCATTTAACAGTTCTTCATCAGCTTTTGTTCCGATGATGAGGTTTTTTACTCCTGCGCCCAAATATTCTTTTGCTGTTGCCAAGTCTCTTATGCCACCACCTACATTGATTAAAGATATTTTAGCTAATTCCTTAATGAGTGGCATATTTGAACCATTTCCAAAAGCTGCATCAAGATCAATGATATTTATTTCTGGAAACATACTATATTTCTTGATAATAGCACAAGGGTTTTCTGCTTCAAGAATCAGATCTTTTCCTTGCCTTAACACAACTTGTTTTCCATTCATTAAATCTATTGATGGTATTATCATATTTCTTCACCTTTGTGAACTTATAATTATCTGAGGTGTAAGGAATTTAATAAAAGTTATTTATCAAATTTGTATCAAAAGCTTGATATTTGGCCATTATCTTAGAAATATAGGTGATTTCCCTATCAGATTTAGATGAGCATTAATCAGTCATGAAATGCTTATTTATCTTATCCTATGTATTTTAGGATAAGCAAACAGCAGACTTTATAAACAATTAAAAAATCAATAAAATCATATGAGACATAAAAAATAAAAGAGATTAAAAAATGATAAAGATATCTCCATCGCTTCTTGCAATTGAACCTATTAAGATAAATAAAACTATAGAAAATATTCCATCTGCTGATTACTTGCATATTGATGTTATGGACAGCAAGTTTGTCAAAGAGAAA
>JAYEPB010000136.1:0-8277 GCA_034723595.1 Nanobdellota archaeon | reverse complement strand
CAAATATATAAAATCACTGCTTAATGAATTTGATAATATATATTATGATGGGAAGATTGTTCTTTGCGCATTTAATGCAATTATAGATGATATCATTAATGATATATACAGCGAGAAAGGGCCTCTAAAAAAGAATTATGCGCAGGAATTCACAGCATACTGTCCTGGCCAGGATTTTATAGACTGTACAAAAAGAAGAAAGCATCCAAGAGGAATAGTTCTTGAAAAGGTTCTTGTGGATACAAAAGCGACTCCTGAAAATGTGAAATTTGATGACAGCAGACTTATATATAATATAGGAGGGGCAGATATTCAAGATAATATCCTCAAATGCAGACAATGCAACAGTTCTTCAGAAAAAAGAAAAACAGGAGATGTCGTGATATATAGAGAGCTATATAAACCGAATCAGGCAAAAGTATTGGATAAGATATTGAGAGATGTTAAAGATGAGAAAGGAAATTTTAAAAAATTGAGACGTATAATTCTAAATTCAAAGAGCAGTTCATTAAATATTTTCAATCTTGAACAGATTTTAATGTTTGGTCATGATTATATTTCTGAACAATTTGATCCAAGGACAGCACAATTATTTGAAAACGCTATGAATTACTATATAAAAGTGCCTGTAGCTATAGTAAAGACAAGGTTGAAATATGATTTTAGAAAATTTGTACTTATGATAAGCAAAAAGAAATTTACAAATTTTGATGATACTTATGCAGCAAGGATTATAATACAAGATAATGAAGAATTTTATAAAAGAAAAATGAAGAATATGAAAAAATTTCAAGAGTTATCCATAAAAAACAAAAATATGAGGTATATCAAAAGTAAGCTGAATAACTATCCGGAAATTGAGATAGAAGAGAGGGAAGATAATATACAGAATCCAAAAAAAAATGGATATATGGATTATCAAATGACTGTCCAAATGCTGCGAGGATCATTCAAAAAGGAAAAAGTAAAAAAAGCACTTATCGGAGAGGGGCTCCTGGATGAACAAATTTTAGGACAGTCTGTTAAAAACGGAAAAACTAATGTAAAATATGATGAATGGCTTGACGCTATTACAAACAGGACATTAGCAATACAGATCAGAACTTTCAGGATGGACTATCTTGCTGAGACAGATTCTAAGATGAGGCATGATAATTATAAGATAGACCAACTCAAAGAGATGGAAAGAGTTCTAAATAAGAATGATGAATTATGCATGACTTATCATGTGCTTTCCCATCTCATAAAACCAGAATACATGATGAAAAGAATGAAGAAAGCAAAGAGGCGGGCATATAGTTAATCATTTATATTAAGTAATAAGAAAAATTAATAATTCTTAAGAATAAAATGGGGAGGAAATAAAGTGGGGACGCCGGAATTTGAATCCGGGACACCTAGATCTCTAATATTCATCGGCTTAAGCCTCATCAGATCTTCAGTCTAGTGCTCTCCTTAGCCAGAGCATTGCTGTTCTTCAGGCTGAGCTACGTCCCCAATAAAGATGTATATAGGATTTGCAAGGTTATTTATAAATGTTATGCAAATGAGAAAATTTAATTAATTGCCAGATTTCTCATCTTCAGTAACAGATTCTTCAATAGTCTCTTCTTCTGCGCCAAGCTCTTCAAGCAGTTCTTCTTCTACTTTTTCATCTTCAGTTTTAGAAGGATTATCAACAAGGTCTTCTTCAACTGCTTCATTGACCGGTTTTTTGACTGATTCATCAGCAGTTTCTGCTGAACCATTGTCTACCACTTCAAGTTTGCCGAATTTGCCAGTAGAAAGCTGAAGCTCGCCTTGCCATTCGCTTACCCAGCCGTTAGTGATATGCACTTTATTGCCTACAGTGACCTTGTCAATATCATCATTCCACAATGTCATAGTTATTGTGCCTGTCTCATCCTTTCCTTTGCAGTTGCATACTCTTCCAGTATTGCCAAACTTCTCAAACTCTCTTGGTTCTGACTTTTCAACAATTTCCATAATTAAATCTACATTTCCTTGTCTTGCTTCTAAATCTTTTATTGCCATTATTACCACCTTTTAAAAAATTTCTTTCAGAAATTTTTAATCTTTATTTGTTTCTCCCACAGGATTCCCTGCATTTTCGAACTCTATCTCTTTATTCAGGAGCTTATTGAGAGTATGCTTAAGCTTGTCAACCTCTACTCTTACCTGCCTGGTCGTGTCTCTGTCACGCACTGTGACACATCCATCTTCCCTTGATTCAAAATCGACTGTAATGCAATAAGGCACACCTATCTCATCAGCCCTTGCATATCTTCTGCCCACGCTGCCAGACTTGTCATACCCTACAGCCAAATCTTTCTTAAGCATTGAATATATCTTCCTTGCATCATCATGCAGCTTATTGATAAGCGGGAATATCCTTGCTTTTACAGGAGCAAGATATGGATCAAGCTTAAGTACAATATTGCCTCTTTCTTTGTCATCTTCATAAGCATCAAACATGAATACAAGGAAAGCTCTATCCACACCAATCGAAGGCTCAGCTATGACATGAGGAATTATCTTTTTCTTTGATTCTTCATCATATAAAGAGAGATCCTGGCCACTGTGTTCCATGTGTTGCTTAAGGTCAAAATCAGTCCTGTTTGCTGTGCCTGTAAGTTCTTTCCAGCCAAATGGGAAGTTGTACTCAAGATCCCAGCAATCTATCGAGTAATGGGCTCTTTCTGTGGATATATGCTGTCTTATTCTCAGCTTATCAGCATTTGCTCCAAGCTGAGTAAACCAATTCTGGATTATTGACAGCCAATAAGCATGCCAGGGTGTCTTTATAATGCCCTTGTCAAGAAGCTCTTTCATAGTTGCTTTTTTCTCAGGCTTGTTTTCACCCTCATTTTCCTGCATAGCAGCATCAATATAATTTATCTTGCAATCAAGAATCCCATCTGCATAAGGACATTTATCATAAGCATCTGGATGGACAAAATACTCTATTTCCATCTGCTCAAATTCCCTGCACCTGAATAAGAATCCTCTTGGTGAGATCTCATTTCTAAAAGCCCTGCCAATCTGTGCAATGCCAAAAGGAAGCTTCAATCTTGCATTATCAACAACAAGCTTAAAATCTGCAAATATAAGCTGCGCAGTCTCAGGTCTCAAATAAGCCTTATTTTCTTTTTCCCCTTCTGGTCCTACCTGTGTAGAGAACATAAGATTGAAGTCTTTTGCCGGAAGAAATTTAGACTGACATTTTGGGCATACAAGCTTATTCTCAGCAATAAGTGCATTTATAGTATTTGCTTTCATTCCATCAGCTGGAAATTTAAGTTGATTCTCTATGAAATGATCAGCCCTTATCTTATTCTTGCATTTTGGATTAGAGCAAGTCACCATGATATCTGCAAAACAGCTGACATGGCCTGATGCCTCCCATACCTGAGGATTAGCGATTATTGAACCATCAATCCCTACAATATCCTCTCTTGATTTCACAAATATCTTCCACCAGTGCTGCTTCAGATTATTCTTCAGCTCAACTCCATAAGGACCATAATCAAAAAATCCTGCCAGACCACCATATATCTCAGATGTTGGATATACAAAACCTTTTCTCTTGCAAAATCCTGCCATATCATCAATATTAAGTGCCATTTTAAGTTATGGAGAATAGTTGACTTTAAAAAGGTTTGTAAAAAAGATTTGTTATGCAAATCTTTTTTTGGTTGGGTGTTGTATTTTGGATTAATATGCCAACCTGAAAACTGGGGTTAAATTTAAATCACTAAATAGGAGTTAAAAAAGAAAAAATTTATAAGCCCTATGGTATTATCAATTTATTAAAATGCCTTACCCCATAATTGATGAAAAAATCGATGAACCTACCCTTAAACAATTTGCTAGTCAGGCAGAGAATCTTGAAGAAAGATTACAGAATCTTGTTAAGTCTAACATCGAACAGAATCAACCAATTAATTTTTATGAAGGATTTATTAGTGCTTGTACAACTAGTTCAGGATTATATCAAAGTTTAGGATTAGGAGTAAAAGATTATATTGATAGATTTATTGTAATAATTGCTAAAGAAATTATTAATTCCACTCAAAATAAAAGCGAAAAAATCAACTCTTCGGGAAAAAAAATTAATTTTATTAATAAGGAATTGATATTAAAACATTCAAATAGTTTTACTAATATACATCCTAATTTTATAAAAGAAAGTTATAAAATCTTTAATGGGGGTAAACAAATAAAATTTTATGAAGGACTTGTCTATGGATATTTAACTACTCAAGCATTAAATATACATTACAAAGATGATGAATTTGATTATATCTTAAAATCATTTATTGCAATTGGATCTAATGAGATTATGAAATTAAAACGGAGAGACACAATTGTCAATCAAATATTAACTCCCTGTAATCTCAAAAAGTCCAATCATGAGGATTTTAAAGAACAAAAAGATTATTTAATACAAAACTCAGATGTAAATTTAGATACACTTTCTAAATTAATCAAAAATAAAACAACTGATAGTAAACTACAGGATATTATTGATTGTGCAGAACAAGATATTCCTGATGAAATTATTCAAATAAAAAAAGGACAAGGGGAAAATTTCAAAACATATGAAATAATTAATGAGCATAATAAAAAGTTAAAACGAGCTTGTAAGGTTTATTCACCAAGTAACAAGGCTAAAGAGCTTTTTGAGAATAATGGAATCAATTTAGTATCTTTAATTCAGAAACAGACTGCAATAAGTCATTTAAGTGGCAAAGCCCATCGCTATGCATGCCAAATATATGATATTAAAAAGAATGGTAAGGGTGAATTAATTATAATAGAAGAATTATTTGACCATAGTCTTAACCAGGAAGTATCGCTTGGTAAGACTTTAGATACTCAAACAATACTTAAATATGCATATCAATTGACAAAAGTGCTTTCTTATTATCATAAAAAAGGAATTTATCATTCTGATATTAAATTAGAGAATATTGGTATTTTAAATAAAGAAATCAGATTAACTGATTGGGGAGCTTCCGGGAAAATAAAAAAGATTAAAAATGAGATATTAGGGAATCAGGGATATGAATTTGGTTCAATAGATACAAAAGATCCAAGATTATATAATTTAAATAATCCTGATGCTCAATCAGATATATGGTCGACAATATGTGTTATTTATAGATTAGCAAAAGGGTATTACCCATTTTCTTCAAAGAAAAGAAAACCAAGATTAGATGATGCAAATAGAAATGAATATGTAAATAAAGTTAAGGAAAATGCTACAGACTCAAATTATCTAAATGATTCTGTTTTTGCTCAAATTGGTACTCTTCCAAATAATCTTGCGAGGATATTACAAAAAGGTTTTCAGAGAAAGTACAGTACTTGTGAAGAATTATCATATGAATTAAAATTATTTCAATAAGATTGAAAAATATTTTACTTAAATCTTGAAGTTAGCAACGGACCATTTAAATCAAAAATTGAATCTGCAATTGATTGGAGAATTGCTAATATTTGAACTTCATCTTTTTTAATTGAATTATAGCATTTTTCAATATCTATATGTAACTTTTTATAATAATTCCCTAATTCTGCACATCTCTCATCATTGTAATTATAGAATAATTCATAGAATAAAATCAGAAAGTAGTTTACTCTATTGTATAGAATAATTCTTTCTTTTGATAAGTTTATTCTATTTTTAGATATATATGTACATAAATCCCTATATTTATCACCTATCTTCTCTAAGTTTTCAATAATAATATAGACCAAATTCAATTTCTCATATCTTGAATCATTAAATTTATTTAATAAACGTCGACTAAAATCTGCAAATTTATTTAAATTCATATCCTTATAAGCTACATTCTCTAATTCAGAATAATCTTTTTTTTTAATAGCTTCTAAAGAATCCTTAGAATTTTCTATTAAAAGTCGAAAAACTCTCCTGATACTGTTATCTAATTCATTAGGATTAACAGTTGCTATTGATTTAAGGATACAATAATTCTTTGAGTGGTGGATGATATCAACACCAATAAATCCCTTCATCAACTCTTTTTGAACTATCTCTATCATTTTAGGATTATCAAATTCAATTTTAATTTCATCATATCCTGATTTATATAATGCACCAAGAACTCTACCTGCCATAATACCTAATTTAGAAATATTTATTGCAATTTCCTTCCTTTTTTTGTTTATCTTTGCACCAATTACAAGATTTTCAGAATCTTCCACTAACTCAAGTTCATCTCCTGGCTTTATACCCAATTGTTTAGTCCATCTGCTAGGTAAACTAACAGTGAGTGTGTTGCTGCCGACACGATTAACTTTTCTTTTCATAAATCAATAAGAATATCAATCAGCTTAAATACCTTACTATTAAGTAATTACATAATTATGTGTAATACATATAATTGGTAAAGATATATATCCCACTTTCTATTATTATTGAATTATATCCGGAACAACCGGAAATGAGGCAAAAAAATGATATCAAAAAAAGATATGATGATTCTTTCAAGTCTTAGGAAGGATGCAAGAATGAATCTGACAAAAATGGCAAGAAAAACAGGAATACCTGTATCCACAATATTCGATAAGATCAAAGGATATAAGGGCAATCTTGTAACAAAGCATACAACTTTGATAAACTTTGATTTGATTGGATACAATACAAGAGCTAAGGTTATCCTGAAAGTAAAAAAAGAAGACAAAACTGCAATGAAAGGATACCTGTTCAAGAACCAAAATGTCAATTCATTTTATAGAGTGAACAATGGCTATGATTTTATGTTTGAAGCAGTATTCCGCAATCTTAAAGAGACAGAAGAATTTATTGAAGCTATTGAAGAAAAGTTTGGCATAATAGAAAAACAGGTATTTTATATTACAGAAGATGTCAAAAGAGAGAGTTTTATGGAAGAAGATATATTATTTATCTGATTAAGCGGCATGAGAGTATAGAAGATAAATATAGTTAAGGTTGGTAATAGTCGAACATTTTAACCTTAAAATCTGGATTATTTAATGCCCCCACTAAAGTCATTTCAAATTCTTTTTCTGTTGCCCATGGTGTTATCGCTAACCACTTTTTTACTTTTTTCCATACTTGTTCAATTGGATTTAAATTTGGACTGTATGGTGGAAGTTGGACAACAATTAAGTTCTGTTTATTATCTTCATAAAATTTTTGGACATGTTTTTTCTCGAAATGGTACCTTGCTCCATCAATAACAATTAGAATTTTCTCATATTTTCTAAGTAATGATTTTATAAATTGTAGCCAAGTTTGGTTATTGCATTTTTCTTCAGTTAATTGAGCAGAAAATTCATCTTTGCTTAATGCACCGAAAACTGATCTTTTCTTTCTTGTATGAATACACTGAGTTGTTGGTTTGCTTCCTTTACGAAACCAAGCTTTTGTGAGATATGGTTTTATAATGAAATGTGCTTCATCAATACAAAAGACCTTGAATCCAAGTTTAATATAATGTTGAACTTTTTTTTAAGTTCTATCTTAAATTTTTCTTGTGCTTTCTTATTTGCTTTTTTATGTTCTTGACGAGGAACCTTAAGATTAAAACCCATTTTTTTAACTATCCTACCAACATTCCATAATTCATATTTTACACAAAATAATTTAATAATTATATATTGAATTAATTTAGTAGTCCACATTACAAATGGCAAGTTCTGTTTTTGAGGAGAATCATTAAGAACCTTTTCAAGTTCATCTAATTGTTGTTTAGTAAGTCTTGCTGGCTTACCTGGTTGTTTAATATCATAGATCATTTTGACTCCGTTCTCTTCTAAACGTTTTAACCAGTCATGAATTGTTGTTTTAGGTTTTTGAAGAGAATAAGCAATATTCTCTAGGGTATTTCCTTCCTTACGTCGTAAAGCAGCTAATAAACGTAGTTTAGCTTTTGCATTTTTTTCGATATTATATGCTCTATTTAATTCTTGTTTAGAAATTTCTATCAAAAATTGATTGCCTTTTTTTAGCCAAGTCATTAATATCACCTCAAGAGGAAATAATATTTAAAACTATTTAAAATGTTCGATTATTTAACGCTCAGACTATACCAGAAGCTGAATTACTGGCGCTTTATTCTTAATCAAAACCCCAGAATAACTTCAAAAGAACTAAAGAACTCCATGATTCCGCAACATTTTTAAAGAGATACAACTTTCCAGTAATAATAACAATGTCTAACTATTGTTAATGCAAACTTTGGGGGGATTTTTATGACAGATACATATATTGAAGATTCATTAGTG
>JAYEPB010000135.1:0-8319 GCA_034723595.1 Nanobdellota archaeon | reverse complement strand
CAGATTTATATCATACTCAGAAATGTCAATACTCCAACCTTAAGGTTGGAGATATGGACATTTCTGGTCGAACTTCTCCCAAAAGGATACCCCAACATTTATGTTGGGGAGGAGTTCATTTTAGTAAGGGGCATCAGCCCCTTTATTTTATTCTTTAACGAAATGTTTATATAAAATACTATAATCAAAATAAACATGCAAGAAAAATACATAGATTTACACATGCATACAACAGCATCTGATGGGTTTTTGAATCCTGAGCAGATTCTAAGATTAGCAATTGAGAAAAATCTCAGCGCTATAGCTTTGACAGACCATGATACGATTGCAAATGTAGAAGAGGCTATAAAATTAGGCAAAGAGCTTGGCATTGAAGTGATTTCTGGAGTTGAGATAAGCGTTGATGATGTTGAATTGGGATTTCTTGATGTCCATATAGTTGGTCTTTTCATAGATATCTATGACAAAAACCTTACTATGTTTCTGGCTGATGCGCAAAAGCATAGGCTGGAACAGAAAAAAGCAATGGTTAGGCGCCTTAATGAATTGGGCTATTCTATCACATTTGAACAAGCCGATGCATTGGCTAAAGGTGAACTTGGCAGGCCACATCTGGCTCGCGTGCTGATGGCAAATCACCCTGATAAATTTCCTACAATGGACTCGGTTTTCAAGAACCTATTAGGAACAGGAAAAAAGGCTTATGTCTCAAGAAGAGTGAAGATAAAACTGCAAACTGCGATCAAAGTAATAAAAGATGCTGGAGGTATCCCAATCCTTGCTCATCCTGCAGTCTATGCTGGCATAGAGATTGATTTTCTTATCAGAAAATTTGCTGAATTAGGAGGAATTGGGATAGAGACATATTATCCTTATGACAAATTCAAGCTCCACAAAGGCATAAGTCAGCCTGAACTGCAAAAACTAATTGGAAAATATAAGAAGACATGCGAAGAGTTCGGGCTTATTGAATCAGGAGGAAGTGATTTTCATGGCACAGAGAAAGTAAATCTGGGAGATATTAAAGTGCCTTATTCTGTTCTTGAGAAAATGAAAGAATTTATCAGAAAAGATAAGAATAGGAATCATCATCATAATTAAAGATATGAACTCCGCCCAGAAGGATACTCTAACATTTATGTTTGGGAGGGGGTTCATTTCTAAATATAAAACAAAACGCATTCTTGATCCAATCTCTTATGCTTAATTTTTTCGCCCTTAATATCTTCAAATAATGATATGTAAAAGTCAGTTGTTTCATCAAACATAAGAACCTTTGCTATTTCTTCATTAGAGTTATACTTTATGACCTCGTTATTATGATACTTTTTAGCAAAAGCATCATCCTGGCAGCAAAGTGCTGTGATAAGCACTGAACCTTTTTCTGCTTTGTAATCAAATATCTTTTGCACAAGATTGGTTTTATTGTCAATACTCTCATAGCTTGAGATTCTGTCTGCGCAAGATACAAGATCATATTTCTTATTGCTGATTTTTGTTTTTAGCTCGAATTTATTCTCAAGATACACACTCACTTGCCCAGGCCTCAATACGCCCTGGCTAACTGCATTATCTATTCTTGCTTTAGCATTCTTGCATTCATCTGAAGAAACATAAACAGCATTAACATTGCAATCAATAACCTTTGCTATCTGCAATGCCATGTAATCAGATTCGCAGCCAATATCAATGACAGAATAGATTGGTTTTGAATTATTTTTCTTCCATAAATACTGGATGATCTGTTTTACCCTTTTGTATTTAATATTATTTTCTTCTATTTTTGGTTCCATGAATATACCAAAAAACTCTGTTATTTATAAAGATATGTCCAATATGCAGTAAAATTTATAAACATCTCTTTACTAACAGCCAATTATGTCATCTGTAAGAAAAATGGGCGCATAAATCATTATTCTTTCTAGTCTTATCTATCATTAATCCATATTATTTGTTATTAATTTTTATCTATAAATAATTAAAATCAACTTAAAAAATAACCCAAGGTGATAATCATGTCTTATGTCAAAGATTTCAAATGGAAAAAAGGAATAAAAGTCCATGAGATGATGGACGCATTTAGCAATGTTGGCTTCCAAAGCATAGAGCTGGCAAAAGCAAGAGATACAATAGTTAAGATGAAAAAAGCAGATGCAAAAATATTTCTCACATTCACATCAAATATGGTGACTTCAGGCCTTAGAGGTTTTTTTGCGCAGATTATAAAGTTAGGCATGGCAGACATAATAGTGACAACTGTCGGTGGTCTTGAAGAGGATATCATGAAATCAATTGGAGAGAAATTTGTGATAGGAGATTTTCATTCTGATGACATTGCTTTACATGAAAAAGGAGTAAACAGGGTTGGCAATCTTTTTGTGACAAATGAGAGTTATTGTAAATTTGAGGATATGATTGCTCCAATGCTTGACAAGCTTTACCAAAAAAAAGCAAGATGGCCTGTATCAGAATTACTCAGGGAAATAGGCTTTATGCTTGATGATGAAGACTCACTGCTTTGCCAGGCAGCAAAAAATAATGTGCCTATATTCTGCCCTGCAATCACAGACGGATCATTTGGATTCCACCTTTTCATGTTTCAGCAGAAACACAAGGATTTTGTAGTAGATGTTGTAAAGGACTTTGAGAATATACTGCTAAGCACAAGCCATGATGATATAAAAGGTCTTATATCACTTGGCGGAAGCATATCCAAGCACCATGCAATACTTGCCTCACTTCTCAATGGCGGACTGGACTATGCTGTATATATGACAACAGCAAGATCTACTTCAGGAAGCATGAGCGGAGCAACAACACAGGAAGCAAAAAGCTGGGGGAAAATCAAAGATGATTCAGATGCAGTTACAGTAATTGGCGATGTCTCAATCACATTTCCTCTTGCTATGATTGGAGCGCTTGAACAGCTTTCAGATGAAGGACTAATATGAAATACGCAAGATTTATCTTAAGCAGATCAAAAGTATTGGAGCAATACAAAGCTGTCAAGGTGCTGGCAGATGAAGTTTCTTACAGTTTCAAGACCAATCCTGAAGTTGGAAAAGTCCTTGAAAAAGAGACAGATTCCTGCTTCTCTCTGCATAGTATAGAGAATCTGGATTTAATAAAAGATAAAAAAAGAATCTGGCTGTTTGGCCAGGCATGGGATAAAGCAGAACTGGGATCCATATTCAGCAAAGGCATAAGGAAATTTGTTGTTGATAATGAAAACGACCTTGAGATTCTTCTTGATTTTATAGAGAATAAAGATGTAAAGATAGATGTACTTCTGAGAATGAAGATCAAGGAAAACACAATCCATACAGGCAAATATTTTGTATTTGGCATGTCTTCAGATAAGATAAATGAGCTGATTCCAAAGCTGAAGCAGAATAAAAACATAGCTCAGCTTGGTATCCATATTCATAGAAAAAGCCAGAACATAAGTGAATGGTCTTTAAAATATGAATTAGAGCAGGTCTTATCTGATGAAACATTAACTGCGATTGACCTGCTGAATATCGGCGGTGGACTGCCATGGAAATACAAGAACTTTAAGGCTGATGTTATTGAGCATATATCTTCAAAGATAGTAGAAGTCAAAAAATGGCTTAATAAAAATAATATTAGGGTAATCATTGAGCCTGGAAGATTCATTGCAGCGCCATCTGTAAAGATTGAAGCAGAAATCATAAACATATATGATAATAATATCATAATCAACTGTTCTGTCTATAATACTTCAATGGATACTTTTGTGGCTAATATAAGACTTCTTGTTGAAGGCGAGCTTAAAGAAGAAAAATTCAGGTCAGGCAATGCAAAAGCCTATATAATCAAAGGCTGCACTCCTTGTTCTATGGATCTTTTCAGATACAGGGTTTTTCTTAAGAATCCAAAAGTAGGGGATAAGATTGTGTTTTTGAATGCAGGCGCATATAACTTTGCAACAGACTTCTGCGGGCTTATGAAACTTGATACAGTCACTTTGTAAACTTTTAAATCATATCAAATTCCACATAAACTCAAAATAATTCTTATAACTCTTATATAATAGTTTATCACTTATTACAACCACATAGATATTGTCTTCCTGCAATGATTGTATTGCAATCTTATTATCATAAATGACAGTTGTAACATCTGCCTTGTATTTCTTTGGCAGATATTTTACCTTGATATGTGACTTAGGATGGGCTTCTATAATCTTTTTGGCCTGCATATTAGCAAGAGCCCTTTCTTTTATATCTGTTTTCATAAACTTCTTAAGAAAATGCATTCTTTGGGAACAATCTATGGCTCATATTCTCTTGACGAAAAAGAATTGATTAATATAACTGCAAGGTATTATGCTCAGAAATGATTTATCTTATTCAACACATCAAGAGTCTCAGAAATATTCTTTATTACACAGTCAGATCTTCTATAATCTTCCTTATATCTTTTTGCAAGTTTTCCTTTAGCAAGAAGAACAGTATACAAACCGACAAAATTTGCTCCTTCAACATCTGCTATTGCATTATCGCCTACCATGATTGCTTCATGAGGTGAAACATTTAATTTATTTAATGCTAATAGAAACATAATAGCATGTGGTTTTTCACTCCCAGCTTCTTCTGATGTGACCAGGATATCAACATATTTGCTAATCCTCACTTGTTCTAATTTTCTTAATTGGATATGGGTTGTCAAGTCTGATACTATTGCAATCTTAATCCCCTTTTTTTTCAGTTGTTTTAAAACATCTAAGACCCCTTTTCTTAAACTTATATTTTTCAGCAAAGTATCCCAATAAGTTTTATATAATTTTAAGATTAATGATGGTTCAACAGTATTATGGGTTTTCTCGATAAGCCTTTGAAAATACAAGACCCTATTGTGTGAAGAAGCGCTGCCTGCAAGTTCCCTATGAATCTCACATTTAGCCAGATTAAATAATTTTATAAATCTGGAAAAAGAGATTGAGATATGTTTTGTTAGAACTTTATGGACTTCTTTTAAAGATTTCTTATGGGGTGTATCATAATCATATAATGTATTATCCAAATCAAAAAGCACAGCTTTAGTTGTCATAATCCATTAATCAGATATTCTTCTTAATAAACTTTTCTAATTCCTCGCACAAACATTTAAATAATCCACACCTTACAACCCAACCATGCTTAACATATTTCACAGGCACAGGAAACACATAACTAAGATTGAAAACTTAGGTCTAGTTGGATTGGTTCTCACTATAGGTGTTGCTTCTGTTGATTCAGTATGGGCAATTTACCTGTTCAGTTTCCTGCAGAGCGAGGCAAAGGTGGGTTTTCTTGCAGGCATATTCACTGCTGTATCATTTTTCATTTCCCTTGCGCTTGTGCCTTTTATTGAGCGCATGGATGAAAGCAGGATGTATAAGTGGATTATCTTCATAAATGGATTTCTATACTTAGCATTTGCGATAAACCGCAGTTTCATTATTATGATAATCCTTGCAATAACTAATGTCATTATAATTACAACAAGGATAACGACTTTTGGCATAATAACAAGGAACGAATCCAGGATAAAGGATATAAGCAAGGACGAAGGCATGATATATACTCTCCTTAATATAGGCTGGCTTATCGGACCTCTTATAGGAGGATTTGCAGCAGACAAGTTCTCTATTAATTTTGTATTCCTGCTTGCATTTATATTTATGATGATGTCTTTTCTTATGAGCCTGCGCATCAGATTAAAGAGGTCAAGGATTGCAGAAAAGAACCATAAGCACCTGCTTAGGAATTTCATCCAATATTTTAAGAAATGGAATAGGATATCAGCCTATATTTTTGCGTGCGGAGTAGCATTCTGGTGGGGATTTATCTTTATATTCATGCCTCTTGAGATTATCAAAAGTGGGCTAAGCTTGAGTTATGTGGGCATTTTCCTTTTTTTTATTACTTTTCCAGTCATATTTCTGGAATATCATGCTGGAAAAATTGCTGATAAGCAGGGCTGCAAGAAATTTTTCGTAAGAGGATTTCTGCTGCTTTCATTGATATCAGGCTGCCTTTTCTTTGTAAATAATATTTTCATCATAGCTGTCAGTCTTATCTTTGCAAGCTTTGTTCTTGCATATATAGAGCCGCTGCAGGAATCATATTTCTTTAAATGCATAAAAAAGAAAGACGAAGAGAGATATTATCCTATATTTATCACAAATAAAGCAATAGCCCAGACAGTGAGCAGAATTCTTATTGCATCTGTCCTGCTGGTATTCAGCTTCAATTACATATTCATCACAGTTTCTTTGGTCATGCTTGCTATGTTTTTTGCAGCTCTTCATATCAAAGACCCTATTGCGAAACACATTGGAATGAAAGTTAAATAAACAATAATAAATTTACGTAAGATTCCAATACATTATATCTTTTGGTTGATATTGTTTACTAGGAAGTCCTGCTTCTTCTGCTACATATGCAGGTACGGCAATTCCAGAATCAAGTTGCGCATAAGCACACAGATCTTTTCCATTAATTATAGCACTAATTCCACTTTCAATTTCTAAAGGCACAACTGCTGCTACGTCATCATATCTACCTTTTAATTCTGATTGCCCAAGAGATTCAGCAACTTTTCCAATATTAATCAAAATGTATTTATCTGAATCAGGTAAGATTTCTCCTTCAAATTCAGCTGAAATTTTATTCAAAACATCAGCCAGTCTATTTGTCATTTTTTAAGTCCTCCTTAAGTTCATTTATTTTTTTAAGAATTAGTAGGAGCTATATAAACATATTGATGAGCTTTCTATTTGAGTGTAGCAATTCCCCCTTATTCTCCTCTTAATCTTGCCTGAAAAAGAATTGACTTTTGATTTTTTTCATGTAATGAATTTTTACTAATTGATTTTATCGATTTTCGATTTAAAGCAATTAAACCATTAATATAAGCAGTTATGTGCCTAAAACCGCATTTGGTAAACGCAATTTTAGTAAAATTTAAATGTAACTTCAATTTTTTCAATTCTGGGAGTATTTGTATCATTTTTTAGTTTTTTGGTCAAAACAAATAATAATGATACAAATATTTCTATTTTTCTATTTATAAGCAAAACTTCTCAACTTGAGTCCTTTAGATAAATATATAAAGGAGTTCAATAGAATCATAAGATATATCTAACAAATAATATAAAAAGATGAGAATAAAAACTAAATTAATTGTTGGTTTTAGCATAATTGCTTTACTTATTCTGCTTACTGTTCTAATTGCAATATTTTCATCTAAAACAGTTCAGGAAACTTTTTATGAATTAGAAGAAGATATCATACCTGGTGCAATAGCAATGGGAGATATGGAAGGATATATTCATGAAGTCAAAGCAATAATCTTTTCTTATGTCATAAAAGAGAATAATAGCAGCATATACTTTGAAAAATCTGGGAAAGAGTGCTTATTAGAAACTATTGAATCACTCGAGGCAGTTGCTGCAAAGCATAAAGCGCATGAGGTGCATATTGGCATAGAAGAACAAAAAGCAGCAGAAGAATTAGAATTAAAAATCACAAAATTGAGTTTTGCAGTTTTAAAGATAATTGAATTAAAAGACCAAGGAGAAGATAGAGATACATTGCTGAATTATTTTGCTGAAAATGTTTGTCCCTACTTTATGCCATTAGTTGACCAAATCAAAGAGCATAAAGCAATTCACATGCAAGAATTAGAAAGCGCAACAGAAAGTATTTCTAAAACACAGGAATTTAGTAATAAAATAATTTTAGTATTTTGCGTAATAATAATTATTTTAGCATTTATCACTAATCGTTGGGTTTCATTTTCAATCACAAAACCACTGTCAAGATTGGCAAAGGGCGTAGAAATGATTGGCAAAGGCGATATGAATCATAAGATTAATATTAAATCAAATGATGAAATTGCTGATTTAGCAACTGCATTTAATAAAATGACTAATGATTTAATAAAATCAAAAAAAGACCTTAAAAAATATAACCAAAAACTGGAAAAAAGCGTTCAGGAAAGAACTAAGGAACTGCAATCAAAAATGAAAGAGCTTGAAAGATTCAATAGAATTATGGTTGATAGAGAACTTAAAATGATTGATCTTAAGAAAAAAATAAAAGAATTAGAGGCGAATCAATAATTATGAAAGACAAAGACATGTTCCTTGGCACAGCATCAAAAAAAGATGGCAAGATAACAATCATTCCTGTTCCTTATGAAGGCGCGTGCTCTGCCCAGAGAGGGACTGCTGATGGTCCTAAAGCGATAATAAGAGCATCACTAAATCTAGAACTCTATGATGATGAACTGGGTAGGGATATATCAAAG
>JAYEPB010000134.1:0-8370 GCA_034723595.1 Nanobdellota archaeon | reverse complement strand
GATATTCTTTTGGACAATCTATCTTAGCACCTGTGCCAAATTTGGTAACCTTATGTTCAAAATACCCTTTAATGTTTTTTATCTCTATTTTATTTGTAATTATAGTATTTATTTTTCGCATATTTATCAATATATATTAGATATATATTAATATTTAGGTACTATAGAATATAGGTTTAAGTAATAAGAATTAAATTAATAATTAGAAGTTGACTTTATACGTACTTTTTTACGAAAGTTATATATAGCTAAAAGATTACACACACTATGGTCTTATCAATGCATGCAGAAAAAACAGCAAACATACTTGATTTTAAACAATCAAGAGATATCCTGCAAACATATTCAATACAATTGCCAGAATTTGAGGTTGCAAGAACACAAAATGATATTATGCAGCTTTCAAAAAAAATAGGCTACCCCCTATCAATGAAAATTGTTTCTCCAGATATTACCCATAAAAGCGATGTAGGTGGTGTAGAAACCAATGTAAATAATAATAAAGACGCTGCAGAGGCATACGCAAGGATATTGCAGAATATAAAGAAAAACAAGCTAGGCGCAAGAATAACTGGAGTTCTCATACAGAAGATGTTTTCAGGCACAGAGATAATTATTGGCATGAAAAGAGATAAGCAATTTGGCCCAGTTATTCTTTTTGGGCTTGGCGGAATATTTGTCGAGATAATGCAGGATGTTGCAATGAGGATAGCGCCTGTAAAACTGGATGATGCGATAGAAATGATAAAGGAAATAAAAGCATATCCCATACTTAAAGGTGCAAGGGGAACCAAGCCAGCAGACATAAGAAAGATTGCTGAAATAATCATAAAAGTGTCAGAACTCAGCATGAAAGAAGAGTCAATAAATGAGATTGATCTCAATCCTATCATTATAGATGGAAAAGAAATAAATATTGTAGATATTAGAATTATAAAATAAAATGGCACAGCAAAAAAACAAGAAAAAAATAGAATCTTTGGATCTGCTATTCTCACCAAAATCAATCGCAGTGATTGGAGCTTCAAGAAATACAGCAAGTGTAGGATATGGAATTGCGAAAAACATTATAGAAGGCTGCGTATTTAAATGCAAATACTGCTACCCTTTCGAAGGAAAAATATATCTTATCAATCCAAAAGCAAAAAAAATTCTTGGCAGGAAATGCTATCCTGATATCAAATCAATAGAAAAAAAGATAGATCTCGCAATAATTGTAGTACCTGCGCAGGTTGTAGAATCAGTAGTCATTGACTGCGCAAAAAAGAAAGTTAAAAGCATGATAATCATTTCTGCAGGGTTTGCCGAAACAGGAAATCAAGGCAAGGCATTGCAGGACAGAATAGCTTCAATAGCTTCAGAAGCAGGCATCCCATTAGTAGGTCCAAACTGCCTCGGTGTAATAAGACCAGCTGCAAAGATGAATGCCAGCTTTGCGCCAAGCATGCCTCCTAAAGGGAATATAGCATTCATAAGCCAGTCTGGCGCTCTTGCTGACAGCATAATAGATTGGGCAATTGAAGCAGAATATGGATTTAGCGCAATAATAAGCATAGGCAACCAGGCAGACCTTGACATATCTGATTTCATAAGCTGGATTGGAAACGATCAGCACACAAAAGCCATCGCTTTATACATTGAAGGACTTGAGGATGGCAGGAAATTCATAGAAATTGCAGGCAAGATATCAAAAAACAAGCCAATCATTGTGCTAAAAGGTGGAAGAACAAAAAAAGGACAAAAAGCAATAAGTTCGCATACTGGAAGCATTGCAGGCTCATACAAGATATACGAAACTGCATTCAAACAGTATGGAATAGAGATAGCTGACAATATTGAAGAATTATTTGACCTCTCAAAAGCCCTTGCCAACCAACAGCCATGCAAAAAAAATTCTATAGCAATTATCACAAACGCTGGCGGACCAGGTGTGCTATGCGCTGACTTCTGCGAAAGCATGGGCATTCACTTAGCAGAACTTAAAGATTCAACTATAGCAAAACTTGACAAAAGCGGCAAGATGCATCCCGCATACTCCAAACACAACCCTCTTGATCTTGTAGGAGATGCACTTCCTGAAAGATACGAAGCTGCAATAAACACCCTGCTATCTGAAGATTACATAAGCGGCATGATAATTATCCAGACACTGCAGACAATGACAGACCCTATAAAAGATGCAGAGATTATAATCAAGGCAAAAGAGAAATTCAAGGATAAGCCTATTGTTTGCGCATTCATGGGTGGCATGTTCAGCAAGAAAGGCATGGAACTGCTTGAGAAGAACAAAATCCCTAATTATAATGATCCTAAAAAAGCAGCAAGAGCTATGAAAGCTTTGGTTGACAGGGCAAAAATAAAAGAAAGGAAATGAAAAAAGAAATAATTTCTATATTTTTATCATTGATATTAATTCTGATTATTTTTATTGCAGGATGCAAATCAGAAGACATTAAAATTTGTGAAATTATGAATGTGAGTTACGAAGAACCTAAAGAATACCAGGAAGGCACTTTGGCATATGAAATCACAAGCACATACAAATATACTAATTTCAAAGACAATGTAATTATAGGCGGCTCAGTAGTAAAGGTCAAAAATGCTGATACTCAACCTGGAAATTTTACTGTGGAAGTGACATTCACATTAGCAAATGGAACTTCCAAAATTCTTCAACTTGCGCAAATTATTCCTGCTGAAGAATCTAAAGAATTTAAGCAGGAAACTGTTGTTGATACAGATGTCGAGGAGGAGATTCATATAGGCGGTATGGTAATTCCTCCTGAGAAGATTATGATCAGGAATGTAACTAAATATAGGATGGAAGAAGTCTGTTATTGAATAAGAAAAAAGACAAAAGCAATAGATTAAGGTTCATTAAATACATCTGTTAAAAATATTATTGCCTTAATTAATTCTTTAAGTTTATATAAATATTATTTTCGCTTTATTCATTCATCTGTTTTTCTTTTTTTGTACTCATTAAATATCTCTTCTGTCGGTTGATTCTCTATAATATACCATAATGTAAGAATCTGCCATGGTTTTTTGTAATTTATATCCAGTGCATTTCCTGCAAGTTTTCCAAATTTTTCTGGCTCCCCTGATACTCCAACAATATAAGCCCCTTTTTCTTTTCCAGCTCTTGCTATCTCCACCCCAGACCAATCATCAAAATCACCATGATTATTACCTTCTAAACAACCATCAGTAAAAATAACATCATAATTATTTTGAGCTATTTTTTCAAGGGCAGATGATTTATCTAGAGCTAAATCTACACCTACATTATCCTGCTGTCCTTTCTTTTGCGCATATAGGGGGATAGATTTATGAAAAAGATTTGAATAATCCGAATCATCTTCCACAATCAGTAGTTTTTTATATTGCATTTTGTTCCCTACTGCAATGGAATAATCTGACCCAATGTTAAATTATACTGATAATGCTTTGTTTCTATCTTATTTTTAGAGTATGCTTTCCCTTTTGTGACACTATAATTTAGACTGTTGCCCCCATCACTAAATGAGCCTAACTTAATTCTATCCATTCTATCGCCATAATAAGTTAAACCTCCAATTATATGGATTCCTTTTAAAAAATCTCCTTCTTTTTTAAGAAGAAATACATCCTCACCAATTGAGTCTACATGGTGTAGATTAGGAGTTATAACAGGAGTAAATAAATGTGTCCGATAAGCGATTAATCCAGCACTTTTATCAACCAATATGTTTTCAGGAACTATTTTTCCTCCATACAATGCCCAGGTATTTGAATAACCTATATTAGTAAATATCTTATGCGCAATTAGTAATTGATCATCTGATGTAGATTTCTCATCAATTTCAGCAATAAACTCCTCAGGAGAAGTGGCAGAACTATTTTTCATCTTAGTTATTTTGAATCTTTTAAGTTTTGGATTTATAGGATTATCAACTATATCAAAACCAATCCTAAGATTATTAATATGTTTTGCTTCTCTTATTTTCTCAGGTGTATTATATATCCACTCTGTCTCCCCATGAAAATCCATCCTTTTACCTAGAGTTACACTAGGTCCACTGGTATGAATCTCTATATACTGCCCTCTCCTTGATCCATCACTTTTTACAAAGTCATCCAAATAACATTTTTTGTGTTTACCATATGAATATGTGTAAAAAAGTATCTTTCCATCAGTAGATATTTTCTCAGGTTTAAGTGTTCCACCAGATCCTCCATATTTTTTAATTATCTCTATCGGTTCACTATTATTTTTAAGTAGATATATTGAATCAGGACTTCCGGATTTATAAGTTTCAACCCCTATTGCTGCTACTTTTTGTTCTTCATCAACAATTAAATTAGTACATAATTCATACTCTCCATCTATTAATAGGCTTTTTTTGTCTCTTTAACTTTTTTCATAAAACAATCTTCTGTTATTTTATCTAATGTCATTTTTTTATTCCTCCTTTTTAATTTCTAATTTGTTAGGAATGATTTCCATCCCCAACATACGCCAGATACTCTCTGACTTCTTACTTGCTAGTGAATACACCCCAACATAATAACATTTATCCTCCATTTTGGGAGCATAACCCAAACATTTAAATATGATCTCAATTTCACAAACAGACCATGGACACAGCTATACTCAAAGACTTAGGGCTTAGTCAGGCTGAAATCAAAGTTTATATTACTCTCCTTGAATTAGGGGAAAGTTCAGCAGGCAAGATCCTGAAAAGATCAGGACTTCAGAATTCTGTAGTCCACAGAACATTAAACTCGCTTATAGAAAAAGGGATCATAAATTATATCTATGATGGCAGGATAAGAATTTATCTTGCAACTGAACCAGAATATTTCTTAAATTATATTGATGAAAAAAAAGAAAGGTTCAAGCAGATTCTTCCTGAACTTAGGGCAAAACAGAAGATTACTAAAGATCAGGAGATGGCTTCAATCTATAAAGGCATTAGAGGAATAAAAGAGGTTTACAGTATTCTAAGAAATGAAAAAGCAAAAGAGTATCTCTCTTTTGGAGGAGGAAAGCAATGCGAAGAAAAAATGGGTGCTATGTGGTGGAAAAATCACCATCTAAAAAGAATAGCAAACAAACTCCCATCAAGACATGTATTTGATGAAACAGTAAAGGTTTTTGGAAAAGATCTGACTAAAAAAGAATTATCAAAAGTAAGATATCTTCCAGCTGAATTCTCCCAGTTCCAGGAAACAGTCATAGTAGGCAACCTGACTGCAATCACAATCTTTACAGAAAACGCATATAGTGTCCTGATAAGAGATAAGAGTGTCACAGAAGGATATAGAAAATATTTTGAGTTTTTATGGAAAAATGCAAGATATTAAATCACTATAAAAAACTAACAAACCTATCTGATTCAATCTCTCGATTCTAACTCTTCTTCAAATTTATTTATGAAATCATTGCATCTTTCCAATCTCTTCAATGCCAAATCCTTAAAAAAAGGTATTGAAAAATTAGAATCAACCTTCTCCTTCACTAAAGGATATTGCTTAACCCAATAACTGCAAGTATCAAAAGGAGGGCGTTTCTTCTGAGAGGAGAAATTGAACATCCGCCACACATTCAAATATCCTAATTCATCCAAATCATCAGAATTCTGCAAAATCTCAACAATCTTCAATTCATGATTTGTAGAATGATGATTCAAGATTACATCTGAAACATGCTCAATCAATACCATATCTTCCACACCCAACCCAATAAGTATCTCTTTTGCCTTTTTCGCTCCTTCTTTGCAATGATGTATATCATCAAGATCCATATTTATCTCTACGCCATCAGTAAAACTCACCTTTCCAACATCATGCAAAAGACAGGATAAGGCTAATGCTTTTGAGTCAATTTCAATATTATTTTCTTCAACATATCTCATTGCCATATTGCAGACTCTTACTGCATGGACATAGCGATAATTATATCCGCCACCCCTTTCTGTATATTCAGAATATAATTTATTGATATATTTCTTGACCTTGTTGATTATTTTATCTGAATCCATTTATTTTACCTGATGAACTAACATCCTTAATTAACTCACTTTACCCACTCCTATACCTTAACACAGCGCCAATCCCTCCGATGCCATCCAGCTTCTTGCCGCCTTCATGCTCATTTGATATAATAAACACTTCTCCTTTCATTGACTCCACACCCTTTAACATGGCTTCAATAGCATCATAACTGCCATCTTCCCTTGCATCCAGAATCTTGCTATCAGTGACAAGAAGAACAGAAACAGCCCCTGCATCAACAGCCTTCTTAACATCAGCAGCGCCATAAGCAGCAAGCTCACCCTTTGCCACTTCCTTAAGCAAGGATTCAACTGCATTAATCTCCTTAGCAAACCTCTCTTTCACCAATGCTGACTTGAGTTCATCCCTTTTCATCAGCTCATTGAAAGAAGTCTTTCCAACCGAAGAGCAAGTGGCAAGGATTACCTTTTTCTTGAACTCCGCATCTTTCAATTCTTTCATAAGTTCATCTTTCCAGAAAGAGGGACTTGCTAATATCACATGACTGCTGCTGTATCTTTTGGCATATTCCTTCATCTGGTTGATTATCTGAACATAGAAATTAGTGCCCTTGACTGCTGGCTCTGCCTTTTTCACAACATCACCTTTCATACTTGACAGCAATTCATATCCCCCCCTGACAAGCTTTGCAAAATAAGCCTCTTCCCTGTCAAAAACACACATGAGGATTGGTGATCCTGCGTCCTCACATGCTTCATTGATCTTATCAAGCTGGTATTTCAGCCATTTTTCCTTGATGATTATTATTATTGTGCGTTCCTCTATGTTGAATGAATGATGGCTGCCTCTTGCAACATCCTCAGGCCCATCAACAATTGACCCTCCGACCTTCAGGAGATCAGAAGAATAATCTATCTTATCAACAAGAATCTTCAGGAATACGTGCTTTTTTATTATTTTAGCATTCCTATCTTCAGCAGCACCAAGCTTTATCTTTCTGATAGTCTTACCACTGACATGATCGCCCTTGTCAATGATTGCGCTGAGATACCACAAGTCATTCTTGTTCTCAACAAGAACTTTTAGTTCTCCTTTCCTCAAATCTTTATGCTGTATTTTCATATTAATGAATCAAATATCTTATGCTGTTTATTATTTATAAAGGTTGCTATTGCCACTAGCCAATTTTGAAGAAAATTGGCTACCCGTATTATAAATATTAGATGGCAACAACGGCTTTGCGTATAAATTCAATTAGCATTCCTCAAGAATTTTAAATGTCCTATATTGCTTTTAAGAGTAATATCTACACCTATGTCCATTGTGTTAAATAGATTTGATTATTATGGTCGCATAATTGAATAATATGTAGATTTCTATTGATTAGGGTATTCTACAACAGATATGTTGCACAACCAGAATCTATTTATACTCAAAATCAATAAGGGGTTAAGAATGAAGAATGAACAAAGAAATATTATGAATTTTAAATTAATACCTTATATCGCTATTATGCTGATTTGCAGCAGTATTGCTATTGCTGACCAGAAAGTTATTAGTTCGGAGGATGATTTTAAGGGTGGTAGTTTTAGTGATTTGCAATTGAATCGCAATCCTTCTAATAATTGCGATGCTTCAAGATATATTTCAACAGGGTATGATTATGCTGATACAAGTACAAACCCACCAGGAACTTGCAATAGGTGTGATGGTTCTGGAAATATTGTAAATGTTCCAAATGGGCAAGATACTTTTAATGAATGTTCAGCAATAACTTGCAGTGATTATACTTATGGTTGGTCTACTAAGTATTGTCAAAGATATGCTGCAAGTTTAGAAAATAATGGCGATTGCAATGGAGCAGGCGCTTGTTATACAAGTCTTGCGGATTCATGTTATGGGGGTGGTTCTTATTCTGCACGTTGCGACCATGTAGACTGTGTTAAGCCTGAGACTTGTCTACAAGGTGAGTTAGCATCGAATTATGATAGTGTGAGTGAAATATGTTATACATCAGTAGATGATTATAGTTGCAGGGATAAATATGAGTGTAATGATCAGGGTAATTGTATTAATGTCTGGTCTGGCTGGAAGTGTCTTGGCGAGTGTACAGGTAGTTATATCAAAACTACTACAACGAGCGAAGAAAATCAGCCTTATGCAATACAACAATGTGCAAATGCTGGTGGCAAATGTGTACATACATCAGATTGGACTAATTATAAATGTTATACTACTTCAAACTATGTAGCAAGTGGTTCAACTTGTGCTATAATTAAAAATAATTAAATATCAATACTAAAAGCCAAAACTAGAATTGCAACTCTATTTTAGTTGGATTGATTTGAATTACAAAAATAGCAAAAAATA
>JAYEPB010000133.1:0-8408 GCA_034723595.1 Nanobdellota archaeon | reverse complement strand
CCACAGATTTATTCCCGCATTTTATTGATATCTTATGAGTGTTATATATCTGTATTGGGACATATCTTGCATTATCATCTTCCACTATAAAAAATCCTCCTCTGCCAAGCTCTTCCATCTCCCTGAAATTATTAGGAAACAGCGGACCAGGATAGACGATTTTTTTGTATCCTTCAAGTTCAGCTTCCTTAATTATATGGACATGCCCTCCTGCATAATAATCAAACCCTTTTGGCAGCAGAGATACAGGGGCTGATTCCATCTTTTCAAGAGATTTTGGCTTGAGTTCAGTCAGCGCAGTATGGAACATAAATATCTTATAGCCAGACTCCTGCTCAATTTCAGTATTATCTAATGATTCATAGTATGTTTTCTCAAGCATTCCCTTTTTTCCAAGCATGCCTGTTATTTTTGCTCCGGTCTTTTCATCTATTGTGAATTTAAGTTTCAGCTTGTTCTCATGTATTTCTCCCTTGACAACATTTTTGCATAGTCCTGCTTCGCACAACACATCAATCATTGTCTTGCCTGTTGGCGAGAAATCATGGCTGCCAGGTATTATGTAAACAGGTATCTTATGATTCTTGATAGTCCGCAGTTTTTGGACTGTTGCCTTAAGGCTGTCTATTGCAGGAAGCGAACTGTTGAAAAGATCTCCAGATATTAGAATAAAATCAACTTTCTCAGCTATGCATTTATCAACAGCCCTAATAAAAGCCTCAGTATTGAGATGGCGCATCTTAGGGTCTGCCCAACTTCCTATGTGGCAGTCTGCGATATGAGCATATTTCATAAAATTTAAGGTTTTGTTGGAAGTTTTTATATGTTGTTATTTGGGTTAATATATGGGATATTAAATGTAATTATAAGAAAAACAAAAATTGAATCTAAATACTTATCAATTTAAACTTCCAAAGGACTTAACTCCATTTCTTTAAAAACGAAACATTTATATGCTATAGCCCATTATAGTTTACTATGGTATCCACAACAATCCAAATTAGTCAGGAATTGCAGCATGAACTAAACAAAATGAAGCTTTTTTCAAGAGAAACTTATGAAGAAGTAATATGGAATACTATTGAAGACACTAGAGAATTATCTGAAGAGACTAAAAAAGATATCATTGAAGCAAGAAAACAAATTTCTAAAGGAGAATTTATAACTCTTAGCGATTTAAAGAAGAAATATAATCTTCAATAAGGTACTTCAATGTATGAAATAATCATCTCAAAAAAAGTTGAAAGATTTTTGGATAAATTAAATTCTAAAGAGAGAGAAAGAATTATTTTTGCTTTAGAAAAATTAAGAATTAGACCCGAAGCATATCTTAAAAGGCTTGTTGGTGAAACATCTTATAAATTTAGAGTTGGGAATTATAGGTTAATTATTGATTTAAATAAAAATTATTTACAGGTTCTTGTTGTAAAAATAGGTCATAGAAAAAATATATATAAGAGATAATTATTAATATCCAATACTAAATGTGATTATCAATGGAACAAAAACATGTATTAACTGATGATGGCATAAGGCTTTCATATGCAGCATCTAAAGGTCTTAATCATGAACCTTGTTTTGTATTCCTTCATGGAGCTGGAAGCAATCATACTATCTGGCATGCTATTATCAAGAATTTATCACAATATAGAATGATTTTGCCAGATTCCCGAGGACATGGGAATTCTGCTTCAGGAAAGCTTAGAACAATGACAATCCAGAGGCATGCAAAAGATATCAAGGCTATAATTGATAATGAAAAACTGAGTAAAGTGATTCTAATAGGGAACTGTCTTGGCGCTTCTATTGCAAGGGAATTCACAATTATGTTTCCGGAATGTGTAGATAAGATTGTCCTGATAAGCTTGTTTTCCAAAAGATTCTTATGGCTGAGCAGCATTAGCAATGCAATAAACAATATGGCTTATTTATTAATGAAGCCTGTAAGCATGCGAAAAAGCCTGCATTTTCAGGATTATGCAGATCCACGGAAAAAGCAGACATTATTTTCTCTTATAGCAGATATAAAAGGCACACATCTTCATGTTTATTCAAAAGCAATCAAGGAGCTTTTCAGATATAGCCTCAGGCTTGAGGATATAGCTGTTCCTGCATTGCTGGTGCAGGGAAAGCAGGACTTATTGGCAAAGAATTCCCTGATTTATGAAATAATAAGTGATAAGGAAAATATAAACTTAAGGATGGTAAATGCGCATCATCTTATCTGCCGCAATGCACCACAGGAATGCACTGATTGCATAAGGGATTTTATATAGGTATCTGGATTGAATCTTTCACCATTAATTCTTTCCTTATTTTGTCATAATATTTATGATTTCCTAGATGGAATTCAAGATAGAATGAATTCTTTAGCTTGACAAATAAGATACGATATTCACTGTTGTTGATTCTGAAAGCGTGCCTAAATGTCATTAACTCATTTATTTGCCAGTCCTTATACTTCTTTTTAGAAACTATTTTTATAGGTCGAATCTCTTTGTTGATTATTCTTTTAATCCATTGATATATTTCTTTTGATTTTGTCTCATTAATCATTTCTGCAATTACATCAAACTTGCTGCCTAAAAATTCTATCTTATAATCTTGAGTAATTAACTCTTTAATCTTAGCCTTAAACTCTTTTGTATTTGCCATTAAGCAGCCTTTTCTATGATTTTATGTGCAAGATCATATAGATACCTGTGACTATCATATTCAAATAACTCTTTATATGCCCCTGCTTGAGTATAGAAATATCGTTTTACATAGCTCCTTTTAATATGTTTGGCAACAATTTCCGGAATATTTTCGGATAAATAGTTTAGAAATTCTTTGTAATTATTGAACTCTGATATCTTCTTCATAAGTTCAAAACTATCAAAAATATGGTTTGTTTTGAAATATTCTGTGTATAAGACAACGAATCTAATCTCTTTACGAAATGTTTTTTTATTATTAAGGACTGAAGGTACAGTTTCATTTATAATATTCCAATAATCAGCTAATGTAATTTTTAACGGCTTTTTAAGAAGAATATTTTTTGCAATACAGCTTTTTGAAACAGAATGGTAAAACAATGAATATAAATCATTAAAATCTATCTTTATTATATTAACTTTGGGGTTGTCTACCTTAATTTCTTTTTTTGTCCTGCTAATCACAAAAACATCAATATCCTTATAATCTTTATTATATAAAAAAGATCCTGTTATAAAACAATATTTGGCAGAAAGGGATAATAAAATCTTTCTGCATTCTTCAATTCTTTTATTTATAATATCTGTGTTATTTGGGTTATATAATATCATTGTCTATTACTTATTTTATATTTATTTATAAATTTTTCTCTTAGAATTGGTAATTATATATTAAAAGTAATATCTTTTGACCTAAAAATAGATAATACTGATTTGTATTGAGAGTTTTGATAATCAAAGTCCTCTATTCAAAAACGCTAAGGTTTATAAAATAATAAAGAATATGGATGATATAATTTAATGCTTTTTGATAATAGGAGGTAATGATATTTGATAAGTATAATTATTCCGACGCTTAATGAGGAGAAGTATATAGGGAAACTTCTGATCTCTCTCGCAAAACAGGATTATTTGAATTTTGAGGTAATTATAGCAGATGCAAGCTCTGAGGATATGACAAAAGATGTTGCAGAAATATATGCCCAGCATCTTAATATCAATATGAGATTTATCCCTGTGAAAATAAGGAATGCAAGTATGCAAAGGAATATAGGGGCTCGAGCTGCTTTTGGTGAAAAGCTTGTATTTATTGATGCAGATATTATAATTCCAAATAGGTATTTTCTTAAAAAAATAAATAATATCCTTAAGAGAAATTCATGCGCTGCAGTTCCTGTATGGATAAATCCTTCAGAAGCCAGATTTAGAGATAAGATATTCAGCCATTTTCTTAATGGATTTATGATGATTCTGAATTCAATAGGTGTGCATAACGGCAGAGGAGCTGTCATCGGCGTAAAGGCTGCTGAATTCTGGCAAACAGGAGGGTTTGATGAACAGCTTGCAGTTGCTGAAGATGTTGATTTATTCAGAAAAATTGGGAAATTGGGAAATGTTGGCATAATGAATAATGTTGTATATGAATCATCAAGAAGATATAGAGAATTGGGATATATCAGATTATTAGGATTATGGGTCATTAATGGTATCTGGGCATTTCTCTTCAGAAAATCATATAATACTCAATGGGATGCTGTACGTTGATATAAATGGCAAGAATATTATATGCATTAAGTGGAGAAGGCATGGGGCATGCAATCAGGTCACAGATAGTCATTAAAAAGCTGCAGAAAGATCATAATATGTTGATAGCTTGCGGAGGCAAGGCATATCACCATCTTGACAGGCATTTTGATAAGGTAATTCATGTGCAGAGCCTCCATATAGGATATAAAAATAATAAAGTAAGCAGTTGGAAAACATTCTTTATAAATATAGGAAATCTATTTTCGCATTTCAGTTCATTTAAATTTTTGTACATTACAATAAAGAGGTTCAAGCCTGATATAATAATAAATGATTTTGAATACATTACAAACTACCTCTCATTCCTTATGGGGATTCCGAATATAATCATAGATAACCAGCAAATAATAGTTAAATCAAGAATAAGGTTTTCAAAAAAATTAAGGTGGGATTTTATTAAATCCTGGCTTGTGGTCAGGTTTATTGTTCCTAAAGCTGATTTTAGCTTTATTACATCATTTTTCTTTCCTCAACTTAAGATAAAGAATGCAGCATACTGCCTGCCTGTAATCAGAGAAGAGATAAGGAAAGTAAAGACAAAAACTAAGGACTATATACTTGTATATCAGACATCAAAAACAAATAAGAAATTGTTGAGAATCCTGAAACAATCAGGAAATAAGTTTAAGATATATGGATTTGGAATAATAAAAACTAAAGGCAATCTTGAATTTAAAGAATTTAATGAAAAAGAGTTCATCAAAGATCTTGCAGAAAGCAAGGCTGTTATTATAAACGGCGGATTCACTGTCATGTCTGAAGCATTATATCTTATGAAGCCTATTCTTGCTATACCTATTGAGAAGCAGTTTGAGCAAGAGCTTAATGCCTTATATCTCCAAAGGCTGGGGTATGGTATGAATACGCAAAAAGCAACAAGTAAGGTGGTTGCTGAATTTGTTGATAGAATCCCTGAATTTAGAGAAAAATTGGTAGCGTATTCTCACTATGACAATGAATTGTTTTTTGAGCAACTTGGAAAGAAGATTGATGTTCTGATAAAAAATAAAAAATAATTTTTACGCAAACGAGAAAATTTGCGCAAAATATGAAATAATGCCTATTTTTATTCATTCCTCTTCTTTTGCCAGAATACAGCACCAATTATAATTGCTGCTATTACGATGATGCCTACTATCCACATCCATGCTTTAGATTTTGACTCTGGTGGCTCTTCGATTATTGGTTCTATTATAGGAGCTGCTTCAGGCACTGTTTCCTCTACTGGAGGCTCTGTTATTATCTCTTCAGGTATTGGCTCTGGCTCTTCTTCAGGAATTACTTCTTCTGGAATTGCTGTAGTACTTTCTGCAATCTTTTCAAAGGTTATCTTTGCGCTTGACCTGGATGAATCTATTAATGTCATTGCCAAGTCATATGTTCCATCTTCATTGACATCCACTTTCTCAGTCTTATCTAGTGAAAGATTAACATCAACCCCTGCAAAGGAATGTACATTCATTATTACATAATCAGTGTATATTCTTCTTATCTGAGCAGTGTGGCTTTCTTCTTCTATATTGAATGTAACCTTATCTACTGTTCTAAGAGTTATTGTCTTAGGTTCATCTCCTAATTGGGCTCTCCTTATGACCATACCTCCGCTGCTCGATGATGAGCTTGATTCTTCTTCCTCTTCCGCCGCAACTGGTGCTGAGCCGAATATCCCCCAGACGCTGAAGTGGGTTACATTTGCCCAGATATAATTACTCGCAGCATTTACTCCCTGAGGATCAGCAAGCTGCCAATCTCCTGCTGAAGTGTTGTAAAAATACATTTTGAGATTTGCTTCATCAAGACCAGAGATATCTGCATCAGAATAATATATCCTGATTTCTGCCCAAGTCAGATTGCCTGACGTGCTGCTGTCTACTGTGATATCAATTGCTTTTACTCCTGTTAAGCTGGCTGTTGTTCCATTAGGGGTTGCTGTTTCTTCCTGAACAATTACTTCTACTGTAGTAACATTATCTTCTAAGTAGATGGTCATATTAGCATCAGCTTCGCTTAAATCAATATCTGTAGATACATTTGCTGGCGCATTTGCTGTCTCTACTAATTGAACTGTAACATCCATTGAACTTGAGTTCTGATTTGAACTGCTGTCGCTTACAGTTATTGTCAGACTATATGTTCCTACAGATAATAAAGTGTTGTTTGACAGGTATCCGCTTGAATTGATTGCAAAATTAGTTGAATCATCTACACTATAACTACTTAAGTTATGGTTATCTGCAGCAACTATCTGGAGGCCAAATGCAACACCATAATTGATTGTCTGGTTTGAAGGTTGTGTCAATTCAGGATTTGTGGTGTCGCTTACAGTAACTGTGATGATAGTGGAATTCACATTGTTGCTTGTATCATTTACAGATATGTTCAAAGAGTAACTTCCAAAGTCAAGCAGAGTATTGTTGGTTATTACTCCTGTGCCAGAGACAATACTAAAGTCTGTATCATTGATGGAATACTTATCAAGCAAGGCATCAGTAGCATTTACATCATAGCTGAAAAGTATATTCCATTCTGCATTCTGATTTACAGGTGTTTGTGTCCATATAGGATATGTTGTATCTTCTACAGTTATTGTAATGATTGTGGAATTCACATTGTTGCTTGTGTCATTCACAGATATATTCAAATAATAGACGCCAAGAGATAACAAAGTGTTGTTGGTTATTATTCCATCAGTATCAATGCTGAAATCTGTATCATTGATGAAGTAATCATCAGTCTGGTAATTGTCTGTGGCATTTACATCATAGCTGAATGATGTGTTATATTCTACTGTCTGATTTTGCAGAGACTCATCCCATGTTGGAGGTATTGTATCCTGAACTGTTACAGAGATTACAGTGCTATTTGTATTGCCTGATGTATCATTAACAGATATATTAAAGCTGATGACTCCGGGAGCTAATGTTGTAGCATTAATTATTATCCCATTTTCTGCAACGATTGCAAAATTACTGCTGTCATTTATAAAATACTGATCCAACAAGGCTTCAGTAGCATTTACATCATACATAAAAGATGCCCCATACTGAATTGTTGAACTCTGAGGAGTTTCATCCCATGCAGGATATGTTGTATCCTGGACTGTAATATTGATTACAGTGGAATTTATGTTGTTTGATGTGTCATTAACAGATATGTTCAGTGAATATAGGCCAATGCCTAATAAAGTGTAGTTGGTAATTATTCCGCTATTTGAATCAATAGCGAAATTTGTTTCATCATCAATGAAGTACTTATCAACTTCATTGGTATCGCTAGCATTGACTTGGTAACTGAAAGATGTATTATATTCAACTTCCTGATTCGCAGGAGTCTGATTCCATGTAGGATAGGTCATGTCCTGTACTGTTATGGTAATTATAGTGCTATTGGTATTGCCAGATGTATCATTGACAGATATATTTAAAGAATATGTGCCAAAGTCCAGCAAAGTGTTGTTAGTTATCACTCCAGTATTAGAGACTATACTAAAATTACCTGTATCGTTGATGAAGTATTCATCAATAGCATTGTTATCACTAGCATTGACTTGGTAACTGAAAGATGTGTTGTATTCTACTGTCTGATTCGTAGGATTCTGTATCCATGTTGGAGGAGTTGTGTCCTGAACTGTTACAGAGATTACAGAGCTATTTGTATTGCCAGATGTATCATTAACAGATACATTCAAATAATAGACGCCAAGAGCTAACAAAGTGTTGTTGGTTATTATTCCATCAGTATCAATGCTGAAATCTGTACCATTGATGAAGTAATCATCAATCTGGTAATTGTCTGTGGCATTTACATCATAGCTGAAAGATGTGTTGTATTTTACTGTCTGATCTTGTGGCACCTGATCCCATGTTGGAGGGGTTGTATCCTGAACTGTTACAGAGATTACAGAGCTATTTGTATTGCCAGATGTATCATTAACAGATATATTAAGGCTGATGACTCCGGGAACTAATGTTGTAGCATTAGTTATTATCCCATTTCCTACAATGTTAAAATTTGTACTGTCATTTACGAAATATTGGTCAAGCAAGGCATCAGTCGCATTTACATCATACATAAATGATGCCCCGTACTGAATTGTTGAACTCTGAGGAGTTTCATCCCATGCAG
>JAYEPB010000132.1:12171-27144 GCA_034723595.1 Nanobdellota archaeon | reverse complement strand
TGGAAATTACATTTCTTTTATATTTGTTTCTATAGGTGGGCAAAGTCAACTATTCTGTGTTATTAATTTTTAAACAAATTTTATAGACCAGACCAATTTGTGAATACCTTAAAAACCTCACATAAGTTGACTTTGCCCTATAGGTGTTTTATGTAAGGAATTACATTATCTTTTCATCTACTATATAAATCTACAATACCTGGCAAAGTCAACTATTCTGTATTATGAATTTTTAAACAAATTTTATAGACCAGACCAATTTGTGAATGCATTAAAAACCTCACAGAAGTTAACTTTGCCACAATACCGTAACTTTTTTAAATGTATTCATATTCTCACATAATGTGGATAATTAGTTATAAAAATTAATGATTTTTAAACTATAATTATCTATATTATAAATGTAATAAAAGAAACATTTATATAATATCTAAATTATATTTATATAATATCTAAATTATATTTATATAATATATAACACAATATGGAGGATGAAAAAATGGTATCTGATAAAGAAAAATTACATAAATTACAAATTAATTTGACGAAAGGTGCTATGAAAAAAATTGATGCTATAAAGGATAGAATAGATGCTACATCAAGAACTGAAGTAATAAAAAGTAGTCTGAAATATTATAATTTTATTACAAAAGAAAAAGATAAAGATAAAGAATTAAAAATTTTATTAAAAGATTCTAAAGGAAATACAAAAGAAATAATTATTTAATAACATTAAATAAAATATGGCAAAGTTTAAACCTAAAATTTTGAAAGCTATTAGGAATCCTTTTCGTACAGTTAAGTCCAAAAATATAGAGGTTATTAATACAAAGGATATAGAAGGAGATTTACCTACCCAAGAGTATAATCATGTTGAAGAATCAATGAAAAATCAGTTTAAATTTGATAAAATTTCTTCAGATTTAGGGAAAAAAATCATTTGTGTGTATCTTTTAATTCTTTTTTTAGCATTTATTTTTAAGGTGTTTAATGTATGTGATATATGCTATCCTCCTTTTCTAGAAAGATTTGAAACTTTGGTTTTAATTATAACTGGTTTTTTCTTTGGAACTAGGGTGGTTAGTCAGTTCATAGCACATAAGAAATAAATTATTTAATTGAGAACTTTGAGTAATCCCTATTTTGGGCATAAAAACAAGTATTTATTTATAAATAAAACTAAAAGTTATAGGTAATTTAAAATTCTCAATAATAAAATGAATAAGTTTACTATAGTTGTTATAGCCATAATGGCTGTCCAAAAAATCATCCATTTTTGTAATTTATCGGTGGCTTTTGATGATTTGTTGATTGGCTCTTGATAAATCTTTAATTTCTTTGGCTAATGTTTCAAAATCTTCTGCAAATCTTTGATCAGTCATAATATATGGCAATCTATAAAGCTTTAAAAAAGTTTGTACACAATTTAATAGTATTTAACCCTCTACATTGGTACTTATGGTTTGATTCTAGGGGGTTCCGTCTAAAGATTTTAGAAATATTTTTATAATTCTTTTTTGAAGCCTATAAGTTTATATAATTGTGTTTATTTAATTATTTGTATGAATCATATATATGTAAAAAAAGATTATGTAAGTTATGTGGGTTTGATAATAAGTTTTATTGTGAGTATTTATAGTTTTTATGCTAAATCGCAAGATCCTCAAGAAGATTAGTATTATTTCTAGCTTTGATAGGGGCTATTTTATTCTATTTCTTAATATCCAGGCCTATTGGATATTTTAGAAAGAAAATACCACCTTGTTCGCAAAGATTCCTCAGCTTGAAAACATCCTTGTATTTTTCACAACATACTTTTATGGATAATGCTCATGGGTTACTTTTATTGGGCTTTCTCATACTTCCGCCAGAATAAATATATATTATAGTCTGCTATGGCTATAATCTTATTTATTGTCCTAGGCATCAGCTAGGTCATCAAGAATATATACTTCAATTTCTCTTAGATTCTACGACCAGTGAGGATAAAGGCAGAATTCACATTCCTGCTTTTATTTTCGTTATCCATGTAGCTTGCCGAATCCTTCTGAAGAAATAGATAACCTCTTTTTTCACTTGCCACTTGCCAACTCACAATAAATTATTTAAATAGACAATAATCTTCTAAATATATAATTTGATAGGAGGTGAAAACATGAAATTAAAAGGAAAAGTAAATTTTGGGGGGGAATATCTTGATTTTGAATTTGAGGGAACTATGGTTGAACTTGAAGTTTTACCAAGTAAAATAATGAATCTCAAAACAGCAATGGAGACTCTATATAAGTAAACCTAAATATCATATTTTTTCCTTTTTTACCTGCATTCTATGTATCTTTTTCTTCCTACGAATTGAAAACTTGTAATCATCCTTTTGTGTAGCCTCAACGTATTTGCGAAAGCCATATGGAACTTCTTAGAGATTTCCCATATAGATTACCCAAAAGAAGGACAATTAGAAGTGGGAAGGGATAAGGAACAACCTCTTGGGCACGCCTGGCAAACGTCCCCCACCTTGACTTTGCTTCCAAAATCACAGATCCAGTAGTATTAAGAAAAATGCGGGGAGGAGGATTCGAACCCCCGTAGGCACTAAGCCAACAGATGGCTCACATTTGATTCTTCATCGAACTGTATATAGCAGCACTCAGCACTCAAGTGCCTTGAGTCTGTCCCGTATAGCCTCCAGAACAGAAATCTGCAATGAATTTGGCCACTCCGGCATCCCCGCATGAGAAGATAGAGAAATCTACATCTTTATAAAATTAATGGAAATAATAGAAAAAATCTATTCAAGGATTTTCAACCTTGATTCAATATCATTAAGCTCTTCTTCAAGCAAGTCAATCTTGGATTTATGCTCAACTATTTCCTTTACAGGTTTATGAGCAGCTTCAGCCTTCACTTTTCTTGGAACAATCACAACAGCAGCCTTAACCTTGGCAGCCCTCAATCCTGTTTTAGGCATCTCCCGACTTAAACGATTGACAAGCAGATTAATCTCGCCCATTACATGCTTCAGTTGCATAAGGTACTCAAGTTTATATGTCCTTATTTTCTTGAAATACTCGTATCTTTTCAGATTACCTAGAATTTGCTTAGTGCTTTCAAGAACTGCCCTATGCACTTCCACAGGCTCATTAATATTGACGTAAAATACGTTTTGATTGTCTTTTGCCATTTTTCTTATTAGATTGATTCTGGTTCAAACAGAGATTTATCAATAAACATAACTCTCTTTTCTACCTCATCAAGAGAATTCTGCCATGTTTTGATTTCAGTATCCTCTGTATTTTTCAGTTCATTTATCTTTTCGATGAGAACTCTTGCCTCTCTTATCTTGGATTTTGCAAGATGAAGAATATCAAGAACATCTTTATACTGATCTATTTTAATAAAAATTGGAGTTTCTTTC
Source organism: Nanobdellota archaeon (assembly GCA_034723595.1). GTDB lineage: Archaea > Nanobdellota > Nanobdellia > Woesearchaeales > JAGLGH01 > JAGLGH01. The sequence continues at coordinate 23,729 of JAYEPB010000132.1, read as the reverse complement.
ATAATTTACACCTCATATAAAGCCTTTTCAATATAAAGGAGTTTTCTTTGCACATCCTCTTGGCTTTCTTTCCACTGTCCGAATATCTTATCTTTTTCATTCTTTATATCATTCAGCTTATTGAAAATATCCTCAGTTTGCTGGATATTTTGCTTAATCTGACTAATTTTAGCAAGAACATCCTGAAAATCATTTGATTTGATAAATACAGGACCTTGCGGCATGACTGGCTTGATTAATTCCGGCTCTTCCATTTCCAGTGCAGGTATCTCTGGGAGCTCAGGCATCTCAGGAATATCCGGCTTTGCCACTGCAGAGACTGGCTTAAACTCATCTTCCAACTCTTGAGCGACCTCTAGCTTTTCCTCTACTTTTGGTTCTGGCTCAAACTTAATCTCTTCAGGTTTGCCAGGCTCTTCTTTTATATCTTCTACTGGAAACTTAATCTCATGGAACTTATCAGGAATCTCAATATTTCCAGAACCTGCTCCTGATAATTCAACTTCTGCTGGCTCAGGAATCTCACCAACACCCCCTCTATCAGGTGGTGGAGGCATCTCCAACTTAGCTTTTGGTTTTTTCTTCTTAAATATCCAGACCATATTAATCCCCCTTATAATTATATATTATGATTAAAAATAATATCTAAAATAATACCCCTTATTTAAAGTTTTATAATATCATTTATTTAAAGTTTTTGGTAGTATCTTACAATAGTAAAAAATTCCTACAGGGAATATTCTAAACCAAACATTTTAATATCCCTACTTCAGAAGTCCTATCATGAAAGATCTTAAGGAATGTATGTTCTATGAAAAACTTAAAGAAAATACTGTCCAATGCCATCTTTGCCCAAGGCACTGCATGATTGCAGAAGGAAAACGCGGCAACTGCAAGGTACGCGAGAACCAGAAAGGCAAATTATACAGCCTTGTCTATGCAAAACCATGCGCAATAGCTATTGACCCAATTGAAAAAAAGCCGCTTTATCATTTCATGCCTGGCAGCTCAGTATATTCCATAGGAACTGCCGGATGTAACCTGCATTGTAAATTCTGCCAGAACTGGACAACATCCCAGGCAAGACCTGAAGATATAACACCAATGACTCTGACTCCCAAACAGCTTGTTGAAGAAGCAGAATATCATGGATGCCACGCAATCGCATACACATACAATGAACCGATAATATTCTATGAGTATGCGCTGGATTGCGCAAAGCTTGCGAAAAAGAAAGGAATCAAAAACATAATAGTATGCAATGGATTCATAAACCAAGAACCATTAAAAGAATGGTGCAAATATATCGACGCTGCAAACATCGACCTCAAGGCATTCACTGACAAGTTCTATAAGCAAATGACAGGAGCATGGATTAAGCCAGTGCTTGAGTCAATCAAGATTCTAAAAAAACAAGGCATATGGCTTGAAATAACAAACCTCATGATCCCTACATTGAATGACAAACCTGCAGAAATAAAAAAGATGTGCAAGTGGATAAAAGAAAATATAGGCACAACTACACCTCTACATTTCACAGCATTCTACCCCTGCTTCAAGCTCCTTGATGTTCCACCCACACCAAAAGAGACCCTCCTTAAAGCAAAATCAATTGCAGACAAAGAAGGACTGAAATATGTATATGTAAGCAATGTTCCTGCAGAAAAAGAAAGCAACACCTATTGCCCAAAATGCAGAAATCTCATTATAGAAAGAGGGCAATTCAATATAACCCAAAACAACATCAGCAAAGGGAAATGCAGCTGCGGTTATAAGGCAGATGGAATATGGGAATAAGCAAGGAAGTATTAAATATGACCACAACATCCCAAATCAATCAACAAAGAAACAATACAAAATGATGGGCCTGATATGCAATTTGTTGCTTAAATTTGCTGAGGAAAAAACCGACAAGAGTACTTTAGAAGAAATAAAAAATAGATTAGGGATTCCTGAAAAGGGATTCAAAACAGAGAAAATTTATCCAGAGAACGAATGGCAGAGATTTCTTAATGCTATCGCTAAAACATTAGGCGTCGATAGCGACACTGCAGAACAAATGTTTGCAGAATATGCTATGAGTTTACTGCCAGTTCAATTTGAAAGTGTCTTTAGAAGTTCTGTTAATGCTCTTGATTTTCTAAGAAAAGTTCCAGGGATGCTCTTAAATCTTCCAGCTTTGACAGGTTTGGCAACTAAAGAAAAAATCAAGATTGTAAGTGATGAAAAAAATAAGATAGTCTATCACTATAATTCCCCTAACCATTTATGCACTTTCCTAAAATCACTAGCAAAATTAGTTTTTCAGTACTATAAGGAATCTGATTACTGCATCAAAGAGACTCAATGCATGAAAGACGGTAAAAATTACTGTGAGATTATAATAACTTGTAAATAACTCTCAGTAGCTATAAACATTTTTCAAAAAAGCAATTGCACATCACACATTCGGAATTCTTCCGGATTTTTATGCTAAACCCTTATAAGACAGCCTTTGAATGCATAAGCCATGCATGCATCAACAGAAAATAGCAGAAATAATAGGAATCATAATTTATATCTTCTTACAGCAGCATCTATATTTTTGCTCATCTTCCTTGCAACTGATTCTTCAGCTCTTCAGATAACAGAAATCATGTTTAACCCTGATGGCAGCGATTCTGGCAGGGAATGGATTGAAATCTACAACAACAATTCCAAAGAGATAAACCTGTCTGGCATGACATTTTATGAATCCGAAACAAACCATAAGACAGAATCAATCAATGCCAAATATATCCTATACCCAAAACAATACGCAATAATAGTTGACAAACTCCAGCTCTTCCTTGAAGATTACCCCTGGCTTGAACAATACAATACAACTGAATCCAACATAACATTATTCGACAGCTCTTTTTCATTAGTGAATACAGGAGAATATATTGCACTAAAAATAAATAACACTGAACTCACATCTCTCAACTACACCACAGTCCTGCAAAATACCTCAATCGATGAAGGATTCTCATTATGCTTTAAGAATCTAACATGGGAAAAAAGCAATTGTCCAGGTGGCAGCCCAGGTCTTGCAGATTGCCTGAACCAAAGCGCAAACCTAAGCAACAGCACAACCAATAACCAAACTGATGAGAATATAACAGAAGAAGATTTTATTTCAGGCAATGCAACCAATAATAATATCTGCGATATCACTCTTAATATCGAGACTGAAAAAACAATACTTGAAAATAAAGAAAAAATCAAATTCAAACACAGACTAACCAATGCAATAGACACAAAGAAATACAATTACACAATTAAATACTGGATTGAAGACATATTCAACACAACCATAAAAGAAAAAAGAAACACAACAAATGCCAACAAAAAGCAATGGACTCCATCTATCAAAGCAAAACTGTCTGTCGCTTTTCTAAGAGCTGTTGTTTATCCTGAATGCAATGATACAAATCTCTCAAATAACTATGCTGAAATGATGCTGATCATCAAACATCCTGAATATGAAGAAGAAGTTGAAGAATGTGATTGCAAAGAAGAAAGCAGCTCAACTGAAGAAAGTTCAACACCTGCCAAGCAAAGAAAACCAGATATTGAATATTCTCTCCATAACCTTCCAAAAAGCATAACGCAGAACAGCACATTAAGTTTTAATGCAACTATTATAAACAATGATGACAAGGAACATGAAATTATTCTATACAGCTATGCATACAGGGGCAACAAGTGCATAAGCGGAGACGGAAACAGGACTTTGAACACAATAGGATTTATGATTAAACCAGAAAACAGCAGGACAATTGAGCTTAACAACACAATCAATGACCCAAAGCCAGGAGAATATAAAATCAAGCTTGTAGTGAACAAAGACAGGCAGAAGACAAACAAACAACTAGTCAGACAAATCAATGTGACTGCCTATATTCCTCAAGAGGATGATACATTAAAAAACCATAACGAATCAGCTGCCTGTAACTGTTCAGTTCAGCAGATCCAGTTAAACAATGCCCCTCTCTTTTATGATAATCAGGATATATCTGCAATTATCATTGAACCAGAAAACAAGCCTAATCTCATATACAAATCAAAAGACCAAACAATCAAAGACAATATAATCTACTTTATTTTGGCATTCATGGCAACATGCATTATTATCATGGCTCTTACTAAAAAGCATATTTGATTTTAATTATAATTATATAAGAATTTTATCGCTTTTTTAAACAATTCTTTAGAATCAGCAAACGTCAGTCTTTCTATCACTTCACTTGAAGTATACCAGCCATCAATTATTGAATCAGGATCTTCTGGATGCAAATCCATTTTTTCAGTTTCAATCAAATAGACAGATTGTCTTGCTTTCAGTCCTTTTCTTTCTTTTTTTCTTTTATTATAGATAAATTCATGAATCAGAGATGTTTCTATAATCCAATACTCAGATGGCTGCAAGCCAGTCTCTTCTCTGATCTCCCTTTCTAATGTCTGCCTGCTGGAAGTTTCACCCATCTCCCTGCCACCTGCAGGAAATGTGATATTACCTGTCCCCTGATTACGGATCAAAACAAACATATCTGGATTACCTCTCCTGAATACAATTCCTATGACTCCATTATAATCTTCTATCATTCATCTCAGTCTGTTATTGAATTATATAAATGTTTAGATATGCATCAAGAAATATCCAGAGAAGTATAATATACCTTTATAATTCGAAAAATTATTAAAGAAACCAATCTTACATTAACTATATGGAAGATAAAAGATTTAAGGGAAACGCAGGAACAGAATATGGACTGTTTAAACTGGCTTGCCCTCATTTTCAAAAATTAGAAAATGCTCTTGGCAAAATAATCAAAGAACAATTTCAAAGCAATTCTTTTGAAGAGATTAAAATCCTTGAAATTGGATGCGGTCCAGGTTATACTACATTGATTATTTTAGACTCAGATAATAGAACAAGAATTATTGCAGTTGATAATGAACCTGTAATGATTAAACAAGCAAAAGAAATTCTAAACAAATTTATTAAAAATAACCGTGTTGAACTAATTGAATATGATGCTCTAAAATTTCTTAAAAAACAAAGTTCTGATTCATTCGACGTTTTTGCTTCTGGTTTCACATTACATAATTTCACAAAAGACTACAGAGAGAAAGTAATCAAAGAAATTTATAGAGTTTTGAAACAAGGAGGGATTTTTGTAAATGCTGACAAATATGCTCTTGATGACAAATCAGAACATAAACAATCATTAAACTGGCAACTGCAACAATTCAAAGAAGGGTATTCTAGAATTAATAGACCAGATTTAATCGAAGAATGGACAAACCATTACTTAGAAGACGACAAGCCAGAAGTCATAATGAAAGAATCAGAATCCATAAAATCTATGAGTAAAATTGGTTTCAAAAACATAAAATTGCTTTTTCGAAAGCAAATGGAAGCAATATTATTTGCAAAGAAATGAAAAAGCTAAACCTTCTTAGCTCGTATTATCAAAACAGGGGGTTGAATCTCTTCATCCTTCCAGAATTGTTCTTCAGGGCAATCGCCTACAATTGGCTCTTTTATTGCATCAATTTTAAAACCAGTATTTTCAAGAAGATTTTTATATTCATCTAAAGGTCTCCAGTAATCATAAAAAGTATGTTTCATCCCAGATAATTCCACTTTGATTTTAGTGCCAGAAACAAGTCTGCAAGGTTTTTGTCTCTCCATTGAAACATATTTATATCCTATAGAATCAGGATGAGGTTCTAAAACAATAATCTCACCACCAACCTTTAATTTCTTATATATCTCACTTAAAATTAGTTCTATTTCACAAGAACTTTCTATACAGCATAAAACAAAGTTAACAAAAACTATGTCCAGTGAATTATCTTCTATAAGACTTATATCTCCGCTTTTAATATGATGATAGCCCACCCCCCCAAATCCTATTTCTTTTGCCAGCATGATTGCATCAGCTGATGTATCCAGACCAAATATTCTTTTAGGATTATATTTTTTCAATCTTCTGATGAATTTTCCATAGCCGCAGCCATAATCAAGGATTATTGCATTTTTTATTTTATCTTTAAGCAGATCAAGAATTGGCAAATATCCTAATCTCTCATCTGTTACAGAGTTATAATTCTTATAATCTAATGCAAGATTTTGCCACTGGCTTTTTCTTAAATATTCAACTAACCTTCTGAATAATTTTTCTGCATCATCATAAAAAAAGACAGGTTCATTTCTGTGTTTATTGCAGTGTGCTGTTATTTTTCTCAGATGGTTTGCAATCCCTCCTTTGCCAGTCAGTACGCCTATTGGCTTGTTTTCTTCAAAAGCTATTGCATATTCAGACAATGTCCCCATTCTTCCTCCAAGAACAATTATTGCATCGCAGGAACAAATGAATTTTAGGCTTCGTTTTGTAAACCCCTTAATAAAAAACACATTATCAAAACCAGACAATGCTGCATTATCATATCTTTGTATATGCCCATCAGGGTTAGAATCAGGCGAGAATCCAATAGTTTTTGCTCCAAGTTCTTTAGCTTTTAATATAACTATATGCGGGACACCAATAGACGTTCCTGTAGCTGCTTCATATCCTTTAGAAGCAATAAGTTCTCCAAGTTTAATTGCGGCATCCTTTAGGTCTTTATGCACACTATCTGCAGCTGATCCGATTATTCCTATTCTTACCTTAGACATAGTTGTTATCAGAGGATAGTAGCACAAAGGAAGATTTATAAGTTATTTCCTCCCAAAGAGGATATAATAGAAAATATTAAATATTCGAAAGGATATCCCTTGCTCATGGATACAAAAGCGTTAGAAGAAATTGGTTTTACACAAGGCGAAATCAAAGTATATCTTGCATTAATTGGACTAGGCGAATCAACAATAGGTCCATTAGCAAAAAAATCAAGGATTACTCCTGCAAAAGTATATCCTATACTGGAGAAATTAAAAAAGAAAGGCTTGATTACAAGCGTAATAAAAAGCAGAACAAATCATTTTCAGGCATTCAACCCAAATAGGATTCTCAACTATTTAGGCGAAAAAGAAAAAAGAATATCAGCCCAAAAAAAAGAAATAAAAGAATTTATTCCTCAATTGCTCACGCAGCAAAAAAAAGAAGCAGAACAATATGCTGCAGTTTATGAGTCTTTTAATGGTATCAAGACATTATATGAAGAGATTCTTGAATATTTAGAAGAAAAAAAGCAAGATTTTATTGGATTCACCCTAGGAGACGAATTTCAAAGTAAACAAGCCAATATTTTCTTCAAGAACTATGATGCTAAAAGAAAAAGCATGGGAATAAAAACAAGGTTGCTTGCTTTGCAGCATCAGAAAAAATTTCTAAAAAAAGAATATGGAAAAAACAAAAACATCGATATTCGTTATCTAAATCATGCAGTACCAACAGGATTAATTATCTTTGATGATAAAGTTGCTACATTATTATGGAAAGATATACCTACTGCTTTTGTAATTCACTCAAAACAAAATGCCAATGCTTATAGAAAATTCTTTGAAGATATGTGGAAAATAGCAGAATAAAAACACCCCAAATTTACTACCTTCTTTTTCTGATCACAATCAATCCAGCCAGCACAGCAATCAACCCCAATCCCAAAGTCACAACACTGAACTCAGGGATTGTAGCTAAAGTACCAACCTGGACATCATCAGTTGCATTCAAAGTATTCCATCCGCCTGTCGCATTGCTGCAGGTCACATTCCATGTATGAAGCGCTTCTGTTGAGAATCCACCAACCTTTGTAAAATTATAATTAGCGCCATTGTCAGTCATCGCAAAAGTTGTGCCAGGGTTGTCATCAAACTCAATTATGCAGTCTACGCCGCCGATATGATCTCCTGAAGTATAGTTTGTATAATTTGCATAGAATGTAATGTCAGTATCTTTAACAGCATAACTGTCTTCATATTCATCATATATATCCAGCCTTGTATTTGAGCCAATCGCATAAGCTGAGAAATGATTAACTTTAAACCTTGTAACAAAATTACCTGTTCTTTGTATCTCACTACATCCAATACATTTCTGGTTTCCAGTTCTTATTTCGTCTGCTGAAGAAGGGAAACCCCCTGCTTCATAGATGATGTTATCTCCGCAATGCCCATCTGAATTATTCAGAGTAAGAAATGCTGTTGCATTGAATGTTGAATCCAGTGCTAATGTATTTACAGAAACAAAACAATCACCGATTATTACATTATCATCATATTTCGCCGTATCGGCGCTTATAGAATAATCTTCAGGAAATTTAATTCTGCCCAAAGCTGTTGCTAAACTTAGATTTGTGACATTTGATAGGTCAGATTCTTCGAAGAAATTTGTAGTCTCTGCATATGCTGAAAATAAGTCATAGTCTGGCTCTATATAAAAGATATCACAGGAACCATTACTGTTAAACCCCTTGGTATAAAGTTTCTCAACCTCTGCAAGAGTCAGGCTTCTGTTATATATTACAAGTTCATCTATTGTGCCGTTGAAAAAACTGCTGCTTCCATCCCCTCCAAGGAGGAATGCGCTGGCATTTGTCAATAATAAAAGAGATATTAATACGAAAAGCAAGATCAATTTATTGAATCTATTATGAGTTTGATTATTTTTGCGTTTCATTGTTAACATCACTCTTAATAATTTATTTCATAATGTTTTTTAAAATTTATGTATCCTCTAGCTATCCAAAAGTTGATATGGACAACAACCCTGTTCTTTTAGCAAATCAGTACGCACATCAACTGATCCACATTGATTAATACAATTGTTGATGATTTCGCTATCTGAGGGATATGGACACTTTCCTGCACAAGACCCCGGACACTGCTCACCAGCAGCACAATATACACAACTCCAATAAGTACACGAGTTATCTGACCCACAAGAATAATAATGACCCTCATCGAACATGTTAGACCCATTACACAGTATTTTAGAATATTTTGCCTTCTTAAAACGAGTTATATAACACCCAGTACAAGTTCCAGAAACTTGAGTACATCCATCAAAAGAGGTATGAGTTATTTCCACATCTCGATACCACCTTACTGCGTGAGACCCTCCAGCTCCATTCACTGCAAGCTGTAAACTATCACTAACAGCCCCCCCTGTAGATAATGTTATATTTGGATTATTAGCACAATTAGCATTTGTAGTTGGCGCAGTATAATCTACACTAAGACCTGTTGCTGATGATAAACTACCGCCACCAGAAGTAATTTCCCAGTTATAAGTAGCACCACTAACTGCCCATTCAACTGTAAGAGTTTGAACTTCGTCCACAGACATTTGTTGAGTAGTATAGCCAATAGAAGCCTTTCTTGAAAGAACATATTCCATAGCATTCTGTCCTAAGCGATCAGTAACTGTAATTGTTGCACTTCCGCTAGCAGCATCATTTGCATATAATATATTTGTTCCGCTACTTTCTATTTCAGCCTGTAAACTAAACCCTGTGCCTGACACTATCCAATTAAAAGGCGGGAAACCATTATCTACCGCCAGATTAACAGAGCTGCCAGGAGCCATATACTCTGGATTACTTTCACTAAAATTTAAAGGTCCTGATATCTGATACCCATTGCAGGAACCTAAATAAAACTTATTTGAAGTTCTCAGAATATGATAAGGCTCCCCCTGATTCCAAGTAATTGCTGGTGAAGAAGTTATAGTCGCACCATCATATGTTTCTTTTATGCTTCCATCAGTATCTATGAAGATTTCAGTAAGACCATCTCTAAGAAGAACAACAGGCGCAGTCTGCCCTGAATCAGAACCATAATCCTGATTAGGAGTAATCCAAAATCCAAAAGATGAATCAGGTAAGACACCTTCCAAACCATTTACATCTAGATAACCATCTTCCCCATCAAATTCAAATCCATCCCCTATCTGGCTTGGCTGGCTTTGTGTTACACCACCATGACTAGTGGCATAATTATTCCCAGTTATATCATAAACTATATTATTGTTAAAATGGTCAAATGTCCAATAACCTAACTGATTCGGGAAACATTCTTCAAGAATGAAATCTAAAACCAAGAAGTGAGTATGATAATCATCAGATATGTCAGTTAAATCAGAAATATTCTGGCATTTGATATAATAATCATAACCTTGGGCATCCTGCAACCCAAAAATGCTTGAATTGTGTTGTGTCTCGCCGGTTGTTGAGAATTGTGTCATTGACGAGAAAAGTTCTCCGGAAGAATTTGAATATCTGCATGTTGCATTATCATTTGTTGAGATAGCAATTGTTGTGCTTGTTGTACCAGAGGGCAATACAGAATTATTTGAAGGAATTGGATTTGAAATTGATAATCCAACAGTAGACTGTGATAAAATCTCTTCATATAGTGTTCCATCTCCACAAGTGGTATAGCCAGTACCACCAGATACAGTTATCAATCCTGTGAATGATGTATTATCAGTATAATATACTGCTATCCTTCCAGCTGCGCCGCAGCCGCCATGAGTATCGCCAGAGCTGCCACTGGAAGAGATTATGCCATTGCCAGATAGAGTACCTGTAATTAAATAAATACTGCCGCCAGAACCGCCGCCAGAATCCCTTTCAGGATAACCTGCGCAATTAGCCTGACCATCCCCTCCATCGGTTGTAATAGAACCAGATATATCCAAGATATTTGTAACATTGATTAAAATTGAACCGCCGCCTTCACCGCCGCCACCCAAATTACAGTAATAACCGCCGCCGCCACCAGAGCCAAGATCAGTAGGAGCACTTAAAGAACCATAACTCGAACCGCCAACATCAACCTCATAATCTATGCCCCCATTACCACCATAACCTGCGCCAGAAGCAGCATTACCACCTAACCGAAAACCCTTGCCAGGACCAGTACCATCGCTCAGAGATGCGCCGCCAGCATAACCTTTGCCATCCCCATTAATCTCTGCTCCAGATTCAATTGTCAAATCAGCAGCAGAGATATAAAGTCCTGCAGTGGCTGCAGGATGATGCGTAATCTGAAAACCAGAACCGATTAGAATCTCTTCTGCATTTATCTCAGTTACAATCAGAGTTCCAGAATCTACACAAGATAAGATGTCAACATCTATATTCAAATTTTCGCTGAATGAAACTATCGAATTGATTACTGTCATATTGTCAATTATATAACTACTACTAAAAGGAGTTTCTGAGTCAGCTATATTATTTCCATTATCTATAAGAAGATTAAAATTAGACTGAGCAGTGGATTTCTGATAGATTGTCCCTGCTCCAGAATTCTTATACCCGGTTTGACCACTAGCTGTAATTGTGCCAGAAAATGTTTTAGTGGTATAATAAATCGCAATTCTTCCACCACCCCCTGCGCCGCCATGAGTATCGCCAGAACCGCCATTAGAAATGATTGCGCCATTGCCAACTAGATTATCTGTAATTAAATAAATACTGCCGCCAGAACCGCCGCCAGAATCCCTTTCAGGATAACCTGCGCAATTAGCCTGACCATCCCCTCCATCGGTTGTAATAGAACCAGATATATCCAAGATATTTGTAAC
>JAYEPB010000132.1:0-12071 GCA_034723595.1 Nanobdellota archaeon | reverse complement strand
CATCAACCTCATAATCTATGCCCCCATTACCACCATAACCTGCGCCAGAAGCAGCATTACCACCTAACCGAAAACCCTTGCCAGGACCAGTACCATCGCTCAGAGATGCGCCGCCAGCATAACCTTTCCCATCACTACTAATCTTTGCACCAGTATCAACAGTCAAATCCCCAGAGCAAACTATATCAATCTGCCCAGCACCACCAACTTTATTTATAGAATCAACAGTAAGCACAGCATTATTATTGATTATAAGATTATTGCATGAAACATCTTCAGTAATTGTTTGTGATGCAGAAATAGTGCAGGTTGTTGCCAAATCTCCACTATCGCAATTCAATCCTACAGCACTGACTGCAAAAGAAGATATTGACAACACAACAACCATCGCTAAGATAAATATTATTTTCTTCATGTGATCAACCAATTATAATTATTAACAGTACTTATTAATATTTCTGACTAAAGAATATATAAAAGTTTCGAAAAGGAGGCAAAGAAAGGTATTTGATAGAATCACCACTAAACCTAATTTACCTGATGCTTCAAAGTAATATCTTTCTCCGCAGCCGCCAGAATCTAATCTTAACACTACAAATCCCTCAACTATTAGAACAGATATTCTAAACAACATACATCTCCATTTATAAACAAACGAAAAGGTTAAATACACCCAGACTCACCCCACCAATCCAGAAATGAACAAGGGGAAAAAATGAAACAAACAAAAATAATATGCACACTAGGACCTCAAAGCAACACTAAAGAAACAATCCAAGAACTGATAAACAATGGCATGGATTGCGCAAGACTTAACTGTTCACATGGCAATCCTGAAGAAAAGCTTGAGAAAATCAATATGGTAAGGGATATATCTGATTATGTATCTATAATCCTTGACACTAAAGGTCCAGAAATAAGAACCGGAGCTATACAAAGCATATATGGAGATTCCAAAGATTGCAATGGAGAAATATACCTTAATGATGGAGATCAGATAATCCTGACTGCGCAGGATATTATTGGAACAAGAGAAAGAATATCAATATCTTACAAGGATTTGGCAAAAAAAGTAAAACCCAAGCAGACAATCTATATTGATGACGGGCTTATAGAACTTGAGGTCATTGAAATAAAAAATGATGAGATAATATGCAAAGTTCTTAATGGTGAGAAATTAGGTTCAAGAAAGACTGTAGCACTGCCTGGACTTGATATAGCTCTTGAACCTATAACCCCTGAAGATTTAAAAAATATTGAATTTGCTATAAAATATAATCTGGATTTCATAGCTGTCTCATTTGTAAAATCAAAAGATGAGCTTATTTGGATTAAAAACTATATCAGAAAAAAAGGATCTCAGATAAAAGTGATTGCAAAAATAGAAACTGTAGAATCAGTGGAAAATATTGATGAAATCATCGATGCAAGTGACGGAATAATGGTAGCAAGAGGAGACCTTGCAACAGATATATGTCCTCAAAATGTTCCAATTGTACAGAAAGATATAGTAAAAAGATGCAACATTGCTGCAAAGCCAGTGATTATTGCAACGCAAATGCTGGATTCAATGATTAACAATCCCAGACCAACAAGAGCAGAAGTCAATGATGTCGCAAATGCTATTATTGATGGTGCAGATACAATAATGCTCTCAGGAGAAACTGCAAGCGGAAGATATCCAGTCAAAGCTCTAAAAAATATGTCAGACATAGCAAAAGCGACTGAAAAATCTTGTGATTTAGGCACAAAAAAAGAGATTAAGAATGGCATTGATGACAACATAGCTTCTTTTATCTCAAAATCAGTGTATCACGCAGCAAATAGCCTTGACATCCAGGCAGTGATTGCAGCTACCAGTTCAGGATTTACTGCAAGACTAATATCAAGATTCAAGCTAAGGATTCCAATTATAGCAATCACAGCTTCCCTTGATACATACCGCCAGTTATCTTTATCATGGGGAGTCTATCCGATTTTAGGAGAATTTGCTGCAAAATCAAGACAAGTTGTCATTGATTCTATAAATCTTGCTTTCAAAAAAGAATTAATAACTAAGAATGATACTGTTGCAGTAACAGCAGGAGTTCCAGTTGGACAGGCAGGTACAACAAATCTTATTGAGATTCATAGAATAGAATCATTTTTGCTTTATAATAAAGGAAAATAAGAATCTCAACACAAAACCACCAGCTGCCATTCTCAAAATTAGCCCAACAAATTTTGCAAAGATATTTAAACCAACAAATTCTTCAACCCCTTGTGATTATTATGGAAGAAGAAAAACCAAAAGTACATGCAAGAGTCATTATTGACATGATGGGCGCTCCAAAAGAGCATATTGTCCAGACAATGGAACTATTGATCAAAAAGATAGACACTGATGATAACGTCACCCTGGTTAAAGCCGAGACTGAAGAACCAATAGAAAAAGAGAATATGTGGTCATTATTCTCTGAGATTGAAATAACAGTCAAAGACATCCAATATCTGATAGGATTCTGCTTTGACTATATGCCCTCTAGTGTTGAGATAATCAAGCCAGATAAGTTCATATTTGATTCACTTGATTTCGCTGGGGTGCTTAATGATGTACAGGCAAGACTACACCAGATTGACATGGTCCTCAAGGGAATCAACGCAGAAAACAAGCTACTTAAGAAAAACGGAAGCATGCTTCTTAATAATATAGTCCTGCTCCTGCTTAAAGAAGGAGAAAAAGATATTGATGCTCTTGCTAAAGGCACAGGCATTGCAGGAGAACAGCTCAAGCAATTCCTTGATATCCTCACAAAAGGCAGCAGGATAAAGGAAATCGCAGGCAAGTACACTCTGGCTAAATAAAATATGGAAGAAAAGATAAACGAATATATGCGGAAGATTGAAGCTATCCTGTTCGTGGCAGGCAAAAGGCTGCCCCTTGATGAGATTGCCAGGCTTGCCCGCATAAGGGACAGGGAAGAGGTCAAAAAAGCGCTTGAAAAACTGAAAGAAGAATATGATGAAAAAAAGGGATCACTTACTATTGATATGATTGAACAAGGTGGAGAGACATTATGGAAATTAACTGTACAATCACAGATGATTCCGCTCATAAAAAGGATAGTGACTAAGACTGAACTGAAGAAAAGCGTGATTGAGACTCTGGCTTATATTGCATATAAATACCCGATAAAACAATCTGATCTTATCAAAGTCAGGTCAAACAAGGCATATGAGCATCTTAGCGAACTAGACAAGACAGGATATATATCAAGACAAAAATATGGCAGGACAAACATAATCAAGCTCACAGAAAAATTCTTCAACTATTTTGATCTGCCTCCTGAAAAACTTAAAGATCAGTTCAAGGACTTTGCTCAGCTTGAAAAAACAATAGAAGAAAAAGAGGCTGAGGTCAAAAAAATAATCAAAGAGAATAAGGAGAAAACAGAGGAAATAAAGAAAGAACGCCAGAAGGAGACCAAAGAAGGTGAATCTCTTGAACCAGATCTCGAGCAGATAGAAATAGACCTTATTGATAATCAAGGACACAAGAAAAAACTCAAGATGTATGAAGAAAGTGAAAAAGAAGAAAGCAAGACGAGCAAAATCGAGACCTATGAAGGAACTCCAAGCGGAAAGGTAGAAGTTGTAGATGAAAAAAAGCCAGAGATTTCCGAAGTTGAAGAAAAACTTGGCGAACTTGAGGTCATCGACGAACCAATTCCAGACCTTGAAGAGCAGATAAAAGAGAAGAAAGAAGAAGAGGAAAAGAAAGAAGAAGAAAAGAAAGAAGAACATCTCGGCAAACTGGAAGTTTTTAAAGAAAAAGAAGCAGGAGAAATAACAGAGAATTCTGAAGAAGAAACAGAAGTGCAGGACGAAGAAGCAATTATAAAACCCAAAAATGATTGGCCTAAAGATAGTACTGAAAAAAAAGCAGGACCAGCAGAAATAGAAGAAGCTGAAGAAGAAAAAGATATTGCAATAGAAGAAGAAATACAATTGCAAAAAGAAAAGTTACAGCCTGAAAGTGATGCTAAATTCGGGCCCGGGTTTACAAAAGAAGTCCAGAATTATATGGAAGAAAAAGCTGAAGAGAGAGTAGAAGAAATAATACATCCAAAAAAAGGTGGAGAAAAAGCAGAGGACATCAGTGAAAAGATAACACTCCCCCCTATGCACAAAGAAGAAGAAAAAGAAGCCACTGAAGGATCTGCAGAAAAAGCAGCTGAATCAGAGGAGACCCCTACAGAAGAAGAAAAAGAAAATTTGATTGAAAAAAAGGAATCCCTGCTAAAGCCTAAAGAAGAGGAAAATATAGCAGAACTCCCACCCATGGACACTTTTGAAGAAGAAAAAGAAGAACCAAAAATGAAACAAGAAGATAAAAAAAGCAAAATAGATAAAAAGAAAAAATGATCCTCCTCCTTTTATGCCCTAAATGCAAAAATAAGATGAAATACCAGACTACAGATATTTACTTAACTAAAAAAAGAAAGAAATGCGTCTACTGCGGAACTTCTTTTAAAGTCAACGAAAATAAGATTGAAAGAATACTTTAAATTAATGTATCAACTTCAAAAAGCCAATAGCTTACATCCTAAAAATTATAGAGGACTTTGATTAACCCCTCTTTTGATGAATTAATCAAAGTAATCTATCAGAGTTTTGAACAATTTGAGGGGTTATTCAAAACTCTCTATTCTCAATTAATTATTGTAATACCTTTTCAATATATTTATTATAAATCTGTTCTCTCTTAGAAGATAAATCATTATTCTCTCGAGCAATTGATTTAGCTTTGTTAAATTCATCTAATGCTTGTTCTTTATAACCACCAACCAAATAGGTTTTTCCAAGTTTAAAATGTTTAGTGGGATTATTATAATCTAATTTAATGGCATATTTTCCAGCATTTATCGCTTCTTCAATTTTATTTTGTTTAAGAAAGGCACTTCCCAACATAGAATAAGCATCAGCATAACTTCTATCTGCATTTATTGCTTCCCTAAATTTTTCTTCGGCTTTCACATATTTTTTTTGTCGATATAATCTTATTCCATCATTATTAAGTTTAGAAGCTAATGATTGCTCAGCATAAGCAACTCCACCACCAAACGAAATCCCTTCACTTTTACTATAATCAGCAGTAACAGTAGCAAATCCAATCATTGCAGCAACAGCATAAGCAGTAGCAGTCTTCCACACACTACTTTTCAGTCTCACACTTTCAGGAAACTTCCTAGCCTGCTCAACCATAACCTTCTTCTCCAAACTACTCTTTTCACGTGACATTAATGAAAAAGAATAGAACCTAGTATTTAAACGTTTCCGGTTTTACTATTTGGGGGTAGTTAACTAATCTCTTTTCCGAGTAAATAAACCAATTCATTAAATCTATAATGGCTTTTTAATTTTCCTTCAATTTCAAAACCGCATTTTTGATAAAACTTTAAACTTCCAGTTTCATTTTCTGAAACACTCAATTCAATTTTTATAGATTTGACTTTTTGTTCTTTTATTAAATTCTTCAACTTTTGATCTGCAACTTCTAACATTTTTTTACCATAACCTTTCCCAGTGTATTCTTTTGAAATTGCTACGTGATTATATTTAACAATTATATGGTTTCCCTTTAAATCTCCACCAGTTTTGCGAATAAGCATCCCTCCAATAATCTTATCTTTCTTCTTAATTACTAGGAATCCACCACCAAAATCCACATTTGAAGCATGAGATTTTTTTATATATTCTTCTACTTCATCTTTAGGTTTCTCAAAAATATTATGTTTTTCAAAAGCTTCCTTATAAATTGAAATAAGTTGTTTTAGTTCTTCTGCTTCTGGATATTCTATTAAGATGTCCTGTTCAATTTTTGTATCTTCCATAATTAGACCCCTGTTTTGTTATTTATTTAAATTCTGAGTTTTCATCTAAAGAAAAATCATGAATTAAATATAGCAAAATACTGCCGCTTGAAGCAATTATTCTTATATTTTCTAAGATATAATGTAAAGCTATATTAATTTTTCCTTTATTTTTAATCATTTCCTTTTCAATTTTTTCAGTAATTTCTTTTCTTGCTTCATTAATTTTTAGAATATTCTCTAAATCTTTGCTATATAAACCCTGATAAAAAATGTTATAATTTTCTTTGCATTGCATAATATAAGGTAGTATTATTTTTTTATCTATTGCTTTTTTATCTGTAAAAAGTGTTCGAGATAAATAATATAAATTATTGCTGATCATAGTCAATCGTTGCAGCAATATATAATTATACATATTTTTTTTACTATCTTTATCAGAATCCTTCAAAATGACTCGCCTGCAAAATAAAGCGAATTTCAAAATATTCTTATTTGTATTGTCTACAAGTGCTATATTAGAATAATTATCCTCTTGGCAGGATTGTATCAACAAATCAAACATATTTAAAGTTAATAAAAATATTTTGCGATATAAATTACTATATTCTTTATCAAGTTCTAATGAAAGATTCTTGATTACGCAATAATTATCTCCTTGCTCAATTACTTCATAGCCTAGAAGATATTTGATGTTTTCTAATATCTCATTAAAAATTATTTGATCTTTAAAATGAATCTTTACTTGATCGCAATTGGATAAAAAACCGAATCTGACTATCTGACCAATATACCAAGGGTTGTTTGTTTTTATTTCAAATTCAAATTGTTTAGCAATAGCATTTGTACTTATTTTATAAATTATAATTTTCTTTTCTTTTTCAATTATATCTAATGTTTCGCCTGATTTTAGATTATTATTTTTTATCCAACTAGATGGAAGAGTAATTGTTAAAGCATTTCTCCCTTGTCTTATTAGTTTTCTTCTCATTTTATATATTAATATATTCTGATATATATAACAATATGCTAAGTTATATTAATATCTTTCGGTTAATATGAATAAATTACGAAAATTACGGAGGAAATTTGAAAATGGTAAACTTAAACAAACAACAAAAAATCCTTTGCCAGCTAAGAAAAGATGCCCGTATGCCATTGACAACCATGTCTCGCAAGACAGGTATTGCAGTATCAACAATATTTGATAAGATCAAGAGTTATCAAGGAGATTTGATTACAAAACATACCTGCCTCATCAATTTTGGCAATTTGGGCTATTCAGCCTGCGCTAAGATCATTGTTAAAGTTGATAGGGAGAAAAGGGAAGAATTGAAAAAATACCTCAATAAGAATCCTAATGTGAATTCCTTGTTCAAAATCAATAATGGATATGATTTCATGTTTGAAGCAATATTCCCAAATCTTAAAGACATCGAAGATTTTCTTGAAAGCATGGAAGACAAGTTCAGAATAACAGAGAAACAAGTATTTTACATAATTGAAGATATAAAGAGAGAATGCTTTATGGAAGATTATTCAATTACTGTTTAGGATTTGACTATCCCCATTCAGGGAATCCAGACAATCTCTCACACTTGGCGAGCTGGCGGAGATGAAATTTTCAAGGTTCATGCTATTTTCCAAAAAGAACCGCAGAAAATTTTGTCGGAGAGGACAAGCTTTTCGACTATCATGCTGCTGTTGGGAGAAAAGTTGTCTATTAGCCCTGCCTGTGTATGAGGGATTGTCAAAAAGGAATCAAAAGTTCTTCTCGCAAATTTGATTTTTTGTTTCAATTAGTTTTGAACCAATTTTTCTCATAGCCTTTAATCTTTTATCCTTACTTGTTTGTTTCTTCTCCCGTTTTAGGATAAAATATAAAGATATCAAACCCACATATAGCGAGTATGATACCCTTACATTCCGTACTAAGGAATCTGTTTCCTTTTAAAGGATATAAAGTTTTTGTTTTTGAGAATGAAAAAAGTATCTTTTTGGAACTAAAGAGTTGCAGGAAATGTGGCATTTGCCCTTGCTGTAATAAACGCACATCAAATGTGGAAGCAGAATATGAAAGAACTGTGCGTGATTTAGATCTCGGTGAACGACAATGTTATCTTACATTTTCTCAGAAGAAAATTCGTTGTATATGTGGTTATCGTGGCTTAGAAAAGCTTGATTTTGTTGAAAAATCAAGAAGAGTTACTAAACGAATGGAAACATATATTGTTAGCCTATGTGAAAAAATGAGTCTTAAGGAAGTCACTGAAATTGTTAACCTTAATTGGAAAACAGTTAAATCTATTGACCATGAATACATAAAATCTCTTCTTCCTAAGATTTCTGAATTAGACATTAGAAGAATAGCAATTGACGAAATTGCGATTATGAAAGGTCATAAATATCTAACCATAATTAGAGATTATGATACAGGCATTGCGATAAAAATAACTTTGGGAAGAAATTATGAGGCAATCTCACGAGCACTTGCGAGCCTAGGAAGTGATATTCTTAAGGGAATAGAATATGCCAGTTTAGATCTGTGGGATCCATATATTAAAGCAATAAAAGAACAATGTCCTAATGTCAAATTAATCTTTGACAAATTTCACGTCGTGAAGAAAGTAAATAAAGCACTTGATAAAGTTAGAAAACAAGAATTTGCCAAAGCAGAACCTGAAGAACGCAAACGTATGAAACATAAACGGTTTGTAATATTAAAGAGAAAATCAAATCTAAATCAAAAACAAAAAGGAGAACTTCAGGAATTAATGAATTCGAATGAGAAGTTGTATAAGTCATATTTACTTAAAGAACAAATTCTGTCAATTTTCGACGAGAAAAAAGACTCATTTGAAAAAATAAAGAAAAGAATAAGCAGTTGGTTTGAAAATATCTTGAGTAATCAAATGGAGGAATTTTATCCAGTAGTAACTATGATGAACAGACATCTTAAGGGAATTCTTAATTACTTTAGATATGGAATGACTAATGCTATATCTGAAGGATTTAACACAAAAATTAATGTGATTAAAAGACATGCATTTGGATTCAGAGATGTAGAATACTTTATGCTAAAAATATATCAAAATTCAACCAAGAGGTTTGCCTAAAATGGGAGAAGAGCCATACTGATTAAGTAACGGCACTAAAGAGTCTTAGCTACGTAGCAAGTTGGTTTTCTTCGATAAACCTCTTTAAAATAGAGTGAACTCTCTTGATTAGCTTATCTCTGCGGAGATACTGTAGAATGAAGCACGATTTAAAAATGTTACCCCCTCAAAGTTATGACTCACTCTAATCCCAGTTTAATCAGACATTTTTAGAAGATAATTCAATTAAGCAAATTTTCAATAACAAAATTAAGATTTATAATTTCATTTTGATTCCCTATTATCTTTTTAGAAAAATCATATAATTTAGTTGCATATTCAGCCCCATACTGTTTCTTCAATCTCTCAAGAAAAATACCCTTCTTCTTTGATTTGCTCATCTTTTTTTTATTCCTTCCTAAAACTAAAGGCGTTAGAAAAGTAATATATTCTCTATGCCTTAAAAAATATGAAGCATAAAATTCTCTTTTTTCAAATGATGAAATCCTATTATTAGTATCAGTTAATTCATGATCTCTTCCGATGATGTGAATATCCAAAGGAAAGAATGAATCTTCCATAGCCCCTAACAAATCATGATCAACAGCAAATTCTACCTCACTCAATTTCAGTATCTGGTTTAGACTGCAAAACTCACAGGTAAAAGAAATCCCTTTATCCAATATAGACCAATCTCTATTAATCGATTTGCATTTATTGCATAGAACATTTATTTGAGATCCATGTTTCTTCTGAGAAAGAAAATCTTCAATAATCCCTCTAAACTCTAAATTCTCCAATAGATTCGAAACCCTATGGAATTCTACCCTGATGTTCTTTTTTATATTTTGAACATCTTCAACAAAGGATTTTATTTTTCCAATACTATAATCTGCTAAACTTTTGTATTTTTTAGATGGATCTTTTTGATAGATAAAAGGGATTTGCTCCCCACTATCTTCAACATCTACTAATGCAATAACGATTTTATATTTATAACCCAGTTTAATTATTTTCTCACCTAATATAAAACAACTTAAGATTGGCAGAATATTGCCGATATGCAGATCTCCATTCATCCGCAAGCCCATTCTTACAACTATTTCTTGATTACTTTGTTTATATTTCTGCACATACTCTAGTACCTTCTCAATATCATTTACATAGTCCATTTAATCACATCACCACAACCCTCATTCCTTCCCAACCCACACTCCAAAAGTTTCCACAGAAAACTTTTGACTAGCCAAATTGATTTTCTGGTGTTGGAAGAGAACCCATGCAATTTAATTTATCAGAGATTTCTTTTACATAGTCTAGTGCAGAATCCACTCCTCCGCATTCAAGACAAAGCTTATCACAAAACCAACCATACCAAAGTTTTCTCGCCTGATATAGGTCAGGATTATCAGTTTCAAATAAATCTAAGTACTTCCCTCTGTGATATGCTTCTTGTTTGAGCATTTTCCATGATGGAGAACCTGGCAGGGGCAATAATGGAGAACCAGTTACCACAGCAACTTTATCACCTAATGACTCTTTCATCCTGTCTACAAAACTTATGCATCCATCCAAGGATTTCTTTGTTGCTGAAGGAGCACCAAGAACAAAAGATCCAATAATCCTAAATCCATAATTTTTTGCAATCTCAACTACTCTCTCATGATGCCTTACTGTTGAACCTTTATGAAGACTCCTTAAGTCTTCATCTGTAACTGCTTCAAATCCAATATGAATATCTTCAACACCTAATCTCCAAAAAACATCTGCAAGATTATCTGAATTAAAAAACCCTTTTCCAGATTTTGTATAGATCTTAATCCCATAATCTTCATGAGGCTTGATATTTTTAGGCATATTGGATAATACTTCTGACCACCAACCTAATCCTGCTCCTGTTGTTTCATCTGCATAATTAACCATGAACACCTTTCCATGATGTCTATATCTTTTAACATGATCTTCTATCCATCTTCCAAAAAATCTGGGATTGTGCAAAGAATATTCAGTGCCAATATCACAAAATAAACAATACCCTCCTCTTTTCTTATTCATATCCTGCCATTTACATCCTTCTGGTGAGACCATAGTAAAACCTATATCTCCAGTTAAGAATTGATCTCTGAAAACTCTCGAATAATCTGACACATCTAAAAAAGATTCATAATCAACAAAAGGAAAGAATTCCTGTGATTGTCTGAAAATTTTATTTTCCTTTAATTCCCCACTTTTATCAAGATAGATTAAATTATTAACTTCTTCCTTTTTTCTTTTGCCTGAAATATATTCCACATATTGGATTAATGCAAGTTCTCCCTGACCTTGAATGACATCTAATCCCCTATTCTGCGCAATATATTTGCCACATCTGTCCCCCTCAGCATGAATCCCTCCAACTACTATCTTATCAGTCGGCGAATCCTCAATTATTTCTAAACAATTTGTCCAGTTCAAACTAGTATGCGCAGAAATACCTAACAAAGACTTGCCTGACAATTCTCTTACTCTGCTTCTTAATTGATCTTGTCCGACTTGAACACCATCCAATACCTCAACTTCCAAATCTGGGAATCTCGCGCTTGCCATTTTTGCTATTCTCGTAGCTCCTAAAGGTGGTAATGATGCTCCCACAAATGATTGCCCTTTCGCAACTTCAGGTATTGCAATTACAATTTTTTCTAAATCTCCATTTATTTTATTCATGAATGTCAGAAGTGAAACAAGATATATATGCCTTTTTAGAGAAAAACAGTATAAAATGGAAATATTTATATAGGTTATACAGATTTACACTGTTATGAGAGAAATAACATTAAGAGATTATAAGATTTTATCTGAATTAGACAAAAATCCAAAATTATCTTATAACCAAATTGGAAGAAGATTAAGATTATCTCCATCTGTAGTAGAGAGGAGAATAAAAAACCTGATAAAAGATAAAATAATTAAAGCTTTTTTAAGTATTATAAATTACAAAAAATTAGGATACACTTATTATCTTATCTTTACCCATAAGTTTTTTTAAATTGCATCTTATTGATTTGAATTTTCCAGCTTTGCACTTCTGCCCCTAATTCTTTTATTATGTTTTTGACTTGTTTTACATGTTTCGATGCTAACACAA
>JAYEPB010000131.1:0-8475 GCA_034723595.1 Nanobdellota archaeon | reverse complement strand
GGAGAACTCATTGTTCAATAAGCACCACACGAACTTTTTTACCAATCCAGGACTTAGGAACATAGATTCGTCCACTATTGCCACCTCGTTCTGCTCTTTTTTCAATTACTTCATATCCTTCCATCTGTAATTTAATTGTTTTTTTCATTGTAGTTACAATGTAACTACAACTACTAAATAAAGATTTCGGTACTGGAGTATATATATTAAGAAATTAGTGGCACAAAGCTAAACGCTTACTCTTTTTCGAAAGGTTTATATAGTTATTTCCTGATTTTTGTCATTGAAATAGTGGTTAGAATAACAGGAATGGCTTTTTAGATGAAAGCGAATAAAAGAGGGAGCACAGCAATTATGGTGATTGGGGTAGTTGTAGTGCTACTGCTTTTTGCTTCTGCCTTGATTTATTTTAAAGGAAGGATTACAGGATATGTTGTTTATGCTCCTCCATCTTCCTGTTATAATAATAATTATGCCTGTATTGATCTGAGTGGAGATGGGCAGGTGGATTATGATGATGAAACAATATTTGCGCAGATTCTTAATGGTACAATAACAAACACAACTGAGCCAGAAATATATCTTATGGCTGATTTTGACAATAATGGGATTGTAGATAATGCAGTAGATTTCCAGCAGTGCTTTGTTTATTTTAGAGATGAGGCAAAGGACAAAGCAAACGGAACTGTAACATGCAATAGGCCTGAAGACAATCTCACAGGAAGAGTAAACCTATCTGAGTGCACAAATGGATGTCCAGATTTAAATGGAGATGGGTATGTTAATGATTCTGATAGTGATATATTATCAGGTATATTTGATGGGGATATGAACGCAAGCCTTTACCCAATGGCTGATTTGACTGGTGATGGTGATATAGACTGGCAGGACAAGGATTGCTTTACTGCTTTTAATGGTAAGATAGTAACCTGCAACTTACCAATGCATAAGTATCATACCAGTAGCTGCCCTGATATTACTGACGAATCAGATACTGGCAATGATGGTTATGTTAATGCTGTTGATCAAGGGCTTTTTGTTCTATATGAATCAGAGAAAAATCTTAAAGCAGACTTAAACGGAGATAATAAGATTAATTTAATCGACAGGTTTATCTTTGAGCAATACCTTGGCAAAGTAGTTACCTGTAATCTATATCATGCTCCCTGGCATATAGGAGGCATTGATCAGAATAACAGCGATACAACTGAGTATTCCTCTTCACCTATTGGCAATGCTGTTCCGGCTGTCCAGAATTTTACAACTTCAAGAGAAGGTCAGCTTCCAAAGATAAGATTTTATTTGAAATATGATAATGGGTCAGCGCCTTTGGTTATTGCAGATGATATTATTGTCAGAATTCATCCTGATGCTGCAGGCATGCCGAATATAAGCACATTGATTGCAGAGACAATTATACCTGGTTTTACTGACAATGAGACTCACTGGGAGACTGCCTATTTTGCCATACCTCCAATATTAGATAATAACACACAATACCACATTATATTGAGTTCTCCAGACTCAACAGATGCAGCTTATCAGTGGATAAGCAATGCTGGGACTCATGTTTATGAGCAGTTCAGCAGCACTGCATGCGCTGATATTAATGGAGACGGAATTTGCAATCTTGAAGATGAAGAGATAATAGAAAGACTGCCTGATGGTCTGACCTCAGACGGTGTTGGAGACTACAATAGCACTTTTGATATAAATAAAGACTATATTATTAATCAGACAGATTATGATATTGTCAATTCAGCAATAGGCACAGCAGGATATCTTGAGAAGCCAACTCTTAGTATTAATAATTCTGCAGATACAGGATCAAGTGACTTAGGAAATATCCATTTTCTGGGGCAGTCTTTTAAAGCAGCCAACACAAGATTAAGCAAAATATCTCTTTATCTTGCTGCAAATTCAATCTTCAAAAGGGATGTTACAGTTAAAGTGATGAATCAGGTCAATGATTTGCCAGGAAGCGCGATAGGGTCTATTAGCATAACGGGATTTGATAATTCCTCTTTTAATTGGTATGAATTTGTTTTTGATAATAGTATTGATCTTGCTATTGGAGATGTATATTATATTATTATTTCAGCAAGCGATGCAAGCAGTGCAGATGCATATAGCTGGTCTTTAGGATCAGCTTATGCTAATGGACAAGGTTTGCAATCAACAGATAGCGGAAGTTCATGGGTTAATTTAACTGGCAAAGATTTTGCATTTAAGATCTATAGCGGGGATTCGCAATGGAATGACACTTATGATGTAAATGATAATTCTATTATTGGTGATGACGACCTGAACCTGATATTGAGTTCTCTTGGCAGCTGGGATGGCGTATGGTGGACACCTCTTGTGGATTTCAATGCAGAGTTTGGCAGATATGACAAATTGCTGGACAAAACATTGGGATTTGATGCTTACAAAGATAAAGTGTTGACATGCGGGCTGCCGACATGGTCTGCATTCTGCGGAAATGCCAGATGTGATAAAGATGAGAATTTTTCTTCATGCCTTGAAGATTGCCCTTCCTGTAATTATGATGGATTTTGCTCAACAACTGAAGATTTTGAAAACTGTGATGATTGCATATTCTGGAAAGCACTTCCAGAGTTTGGTAAATTCAATGGCGATACAACACTCTTCTATAATTTTAGTGCTGAAGAGATGGAATCAGTCTCAAATATGGTGCTGGAAATTTTGCCTTATGGCAGGATAGAATTCAGCGATCAGATTAATGCAAGCAGACTTGATTTTGACAGTTATGTTGATATTAATGAAAATTATGTCAGCATCAACTCAAGCGCATTGCCTGGATTAAATATCAGCGCAAGGATTACTCTTTATAATCTAAGTTTTATCTATCCAAATATATTAATAGATAGCGCATCTTGTGATGATGCCTGTATTTATTACAGCTATGATGATAATAGTCTGATATTTGATGTTGCTGGATTTAATTCATATTCTGCAGAGGAGCTTGCGCCTGACGCAATCATATTTAATGGCAGCACAACGAATTTCAGCATAAGCCTGATACCTGATCTTGATCAAGTAAGTAATCTTGTCATTGAAAATACAGCGCATGGCATGATACACTTTTTAGAGATTGTCAATGTCACAAAAGGCAATTACAGCAGAGACATAAGCATTGGAGATAGTGTCGTAAGCATCAATACTTCTGCTGATCCAAGGTTAAATAAGAGCGCCAGGATAGAGCTTTATAATCTTAGCTTTTATCAACCGATAATCTATATTGATGGCAGCCAGTGCCCTGGATCAATCTGCAGAATAGAAACTTATCCTTTTTCTACTTATGAACAACTGTGCTCAGACAGTAATTGCACTTTGGTCTTTAATGTAAGCCATTTTAGTGAATATGATATCAGGGAAAACACAACTGCTCCGCAGTTTATTCACGGTCCGATTGATGCAATAACCTTTGATGCGAATACTGAAGCTAGGTTGAATATATCTAATTATTTCTTTGACATGGATAATGACACACTGATATATGATGCCATAATCAGCACTTCAAATATTGGAATCAGATTTGAAGATGGTGATGCAATCCTGAACAACACATTAGGGTGGAGTGGAATAGGGTGGATAAATTTCTCAGCTTCTGACGGTGTAAATATTGCATCGAGCGGAGATGTTCCTGTGCTTGTATTGACTAACAGACCCCCTCAGTATGAAAATGACCCTATAAGCTGTGAGATAACACTGTGGGAAGAAGAACAAAACAATACCATTGACCTTGGCTATTATTTTAATGACCCTGATGACGATAATATGTCTTTTAGCTATAGTTTTATAGGCTCCAGTGAGAATATCACTATTACAATCAATAATACCAAGCAAAAGGCGTATCTTGTTCCTGATGCTGACTGGCATGGCTCAAGGTTTGTTATCTTCAGCGCAGCTGATGAAGAATTTATTACAGACAGCACAAAAATTGAATTAAAAATTGAGAGCATAAATGACTTGCCTGAAATGAAAGTAGATATCAATATTACAATAATTGGAGATGAGGATTATAATCTCTCATTATATCTGCCTGACTATTTTGAAGATATTGAAGATGATGCAGCAGATCTTGATTATTCAATAATTTCTATACCTGTTAATTTTAATGTTAACTTTACAGGCGCAAATGTGACATTCATACCTAATCCTAATTGGTTTGGCAATGAGGTTTTTAAGATAAAAGCTATAGATTCTGATGGCGGAATTGGCTATAGCAATAATTTTACAATATATATAAAGCAGGTAAATGATCCTGTAACCAGAATAAACAAAACTTTTGATCTGACCTGGAATAAGAATAAGAACCAAAGCATAAACTTATCTGATTATTTTGAAGACATCGACGGAGATGCTATATTCTGGTATAGTCATGCACTTCCTTCAAACATATCAATTGATCTTAATTATATGACTGGAGAGATTAATTTTATTTCGCTGCAGAATTGGAGCGGCACTGAGCAGGTGAATCTGAGCGCAATAGACCCTATTTCTTCGGTTTCAGAAATAGTTAATCTGAGTGTCATATTTGTTGATGTCATAAATAGCTCGATTGCAGGTGTTTTTTATGCTTATGATATAAGTATGACAATTCCTGACATAATCGGCTCAACAACTATTTTTAATTCAACTATAACCGGACCAACCATTGAAGTTGTAGCTTCAGAGATATATAATTCAACTATAATCAATTCGCCAGTCTGGTATTGCAATATATCTGATGCAGTGCTTGAAAACAATTTTTGTGAGAACAGCTTTATTGACCCTTCAGATGTTAGGGAAAGCAATACAACAGGATCAATAATTATTAATTCAGAAATCTGGCATTCAGATGCAATCAACTCGACTTTCACTGATGCCACAGTGCATTATTCAGAGGTAATGGCGTCTGTTATTGAGAATTCAACTTTATACAAAACAAAAGTTACAGGAGCAACCATAATTAATGAAAGCATCTATAATGGAACAATATTGCTGCCAAATGGCAGTAATCAGACAATAATTTCAGAGATAGATTTGGCAGATGTCATTAATTATCCGCCAATAGCAGTAATAAATACTAATATAGTAAGTGGAACAGCTGCATTGAATGTCAACTTTGATGCATTTGCAAGCACAGATTCAAATATCCCTGGTGCCTTAAATGACAGCCTGGAGTATTCATGGGACTTTAATAATGATGGTGTGGTTGATGCTGCAGGAAACTCAACTGTTTATACTTATGGTTCTGGAACATTTACTGCAGTCTTGATTGTGACAGATAAATTTAATGAAAGCTCAAGCCATGAGGTTGTTATCACTGTAAGCCCTGCTGCAACTAGCGTAAGTAGTAGTAGAGGTGGAGGCGGCGGTGGCGGTGGTGGTCGCCTGAGAGCTGGGGAATTAGCTGGAGCAAAGTATTCCAGATTCTATTCCTATCTGGATGCAGGGACAACAGAAGTAAAAATATCTCACGTAGAAATCGCATTAAAATCTTTGAGCATCACAACCAGCCAGGGAGTAAGCAGGGTCAACTTTATTGTGCAGGAGGTTGAGAATCTTTCTCTCATGGATAATCCTCCTGAAGATGCTTACCAGTATCTCAGCATCAAAGCAGAAGGTCTAACTGATGATATGACCACAGATGTAATATATAACTTTAGCATAAGCAAATCATGGTTTGGCAGTCAATATGATAAAGATAATGTTTACCTGCAAAGATATAATAATGGCAATTGGCAAAAGAATCCAACTGTATTTATTGGAGAGGATGATTCCAGCTATTATTATGAAGCCAGCACAAGCGGGTTATCATATTTTGCAATCACTGCTAAGCAGATTATTGCTCCTCCGGCTGAGCCAGCAGTTAAGCCAGCTGAAGTTCAGCAAGTGATTGAAAAACCTAAAGTAGTTATACAAAAAGAAGAAATAAAAAAGCCTGTAGTAGAATCAGAAGAAATAATGTTGCCTGAAGAAGAAGTCTATGGCTTATTAGGTATTAGTTGGATATACATAGTAGTTGCTGCAATAGTATTATTGATAATAGCAGGAGCTGGCATTGGATTTGTCTTTTATGAAAAAGCAAAAAAGAAATCACTGCGCGAAAAGCTGCAACTTAAAAAGCTAAAAGAAGAATCTATGGAACAGTTACATAATTATGCCTGGGAAATGATGCAGCAAGGATATAGCAAAGATCAGATAAGGGAGATTCTTTTGAAAGAAGGCTGGGATGAAAGCATACTGGATGAATTGTTTATGGGATTTGAGTAAGTTTATGAAATTTAAGTGAAATATCTCTCAAAAAAGGGGTGAAAAAATGATAAAATATTTAGCATTTGAACAAGGAATTAAATTTCCATGGCAAAAACCTGCTAAATTATGGTATGGTCTATGGCTTCTTGTTCCAATAATAGGTTGGTTTGCTTTGGGTGGATATTGGATTAAGATTATCAAGGCTCTTGTAGCAGGCAAGAACAAAGGACTGCCAGAGTTTGGGAAATTTTGGGATAATTTTGTAGATGGTGTTGTTCTGTTCGTGAAGATCCTGCCGCTTGTTATTGTTGTCTCCTTACTGGAGCATATTCCTGTGTTCGGAGACATTCTTCAGCTTGCAGTAAGCATATTGTTTGTGCCATATCTGCTTATCAATACTGTAATAACTGGCAAGTTTGAAGAAAGCTTCAATATCAAGAAAGCATGGAACATAGTCATTGTAAAAAAGTTTGCAGATTATCTGATTGTGCTTATTAAGACAATAGGCTATGTCATAGTATATAGCATATTAAGCATAGTTCTTGTTGGTATTCCTTGTTTAATGTTTGGAGAATACTATTACTTCTGTGACTTTTATGCAAAGAATAACAAATAACTTTTTATTTTTTATTTTTCTTATAATATTTAATTGATTTAATCAGATTTATTATAATGAGAATAACCATTATACTGAATACAATAAAAACCAGTTTATTAAAGTTCCAGGCACCAATCAAGTCTCCATGCAGTAATCTTGACATTGCGCGAGTAAGTCCGCAGGCAGGACAATTGCACTCTGTAAATATGCCTGATGTGGGACAATTGCCATTAAAAATTAAGGGTATTAAGAAATGTTTGAATACGCATCTGATAGGCAAAATTCCTAAACTCTTAGTTGGTATAACACTTAAAATCACAAGAATTGAAGATAAATTAAAAACTTTTGCCTGAGGCGAGCCAAAGCTTAAAATATCTAAAAAAATGTTTTTTATTTTGTTAAGTTTCATTGTAAGATCAAGAAAAAATAAATCTTGAAATTATTCTACCCACTCGATATCCTCAAACGGATGTTTAGTCGCTATTAAGATTAAATCAATAAGCCACCATATGCCGCAGCCGCCGAATGTAAATAATTTTAATATTCCAAGACCTACATGCCCCATAATAAATCTATCAACTCCTAATGATCCAAAAAGGATAGACATAATAAGAGTTAATGTCCAATTTACTTTTCTTTTTTTCATTTTAAACCTCCAATTATATGATTAATGTACATCATTAATCCAAAGATTAAGCTAATCACTCCAATGATTAATGCAGGGATAAGAGATTTATCATATGGGATATCCTGTTTGAATATTTTACCGCTTAGAAAAAGAGCTAGTGCGCTTAGTGGGATAGTTATCACAAAAGAGATTAAAGGTATAATAATCCCTGTTTCGAATGATATAAAATGATTTAGCATTTTTCACCTTTGTTTTGTATGGTATTTCTTAATTTAATATGTACTTCTATAAATAATTTACTTATTTTGGTCAGAGAGCTTTGCTCTCCAACTAATACAAACCTTAGTATTAACTTCTGGCAAATCATTAAGAAATAGCGATAATTATCGTGAGAAATTATTTATTTGATTCAAGAACATCATAAGATAGAATGTCAAACAAAAAAATAGTTGCAGATTTAGATGATGTCTTAGCAAAAAGCGTGCCTGCTTTTTTAAGATGGTTAAGTATTAATCTTGGAAAAAAGGTAAGTATAGACGATCTATTGATATTATCTTCAGAAGAGTTTGAAAAAGCATATACTGTAACAAAGGACTGGGTATTAACTGATGCTCAAAAAGAGTTTTTTAAAGATGAAAAAGAACTCGAAAATATTGAATCTTATAACGGAAATCTAAGAAATATAGAGTGTGTTGTAATAACTGGCAGAGAAGAATATGTTAGAGATGTCACTTCCTACTGGCTTAAAAAACATTTTAAGTTCGACGGAAACCTTTATCTAACTAATTGGGATAATGATCAAAAAGTAGAAAAAATATTGCAGCAAAAACCTCAGATTTATGTTGATGATAATGCTAAACTTTTAGACAAAATAAAAAAATGCAACTATGGAATCTCTTTATATTTAGTGGCACAACCATGGAATAAAACCTCTTTAAGAGGAATAGAAGATGAAACAGGAATAGTAAGAATAAATGAAATCTAT
>JAYEPB010000130.1:0-8538 GCA_034723595.1 Nanobdellota archaeon | reverse complement strand
GATGATCTAAAAGTTGAACTGCGAATTGGTGTTAAGTGACATTTTCAGCCAGGACATTTTAGAAAGGTTGCTTTGCCACCAATTTTCTCTAAATATGCAAAAACATTCTCAATAATTAATCTAGACATTATTTATAAAAATATACCTCACTACTTGCAGTGGCTGGGATTGATCTATACTAATCTGCCCGGTATAAAACTTTTTTGTTCTTAATACCATCTAGGATTTAGAGTATAACCCTTATTTAATAATTGCTGTTTTAATTGAATAAAGATTAAACAGAGGGTTTTTCAAATCATTCATCATCAAACTTTTCGTAAACTATAAATACTACAACCTTCAACATACAACAAATATGAATCCAAAAATAATATTCTTAAAATCAATAACAATATATTTAACAGTTATATTTTTCCTTTCAGTATCATGTTATGCTGAATTATATTGTGAAGTGACTGAATCATGCGCTGATTATGAGGTATTTGCTATAAACCAGCTTTCAAGCGCACATGGTGCACTAAGCGGAGATCCTGATTATAATCAAAAAGTATGCTGCTCAGTCACTGGCCCCAGATCAGTTCCTCTTAATATTTCAGACTGCTCACAGGCAATTCCTTTGCGTCTTTTAGATACTACAAATTCTCACGCAGCATTAAACACTCATACAGCATATCCTCATCAAATCTGCCTTGCAGCAGTAGGAGCTGAAATAACTTGTGATTATTCTTCTAACTGTTCTGGATATCAAACATGCATGGTAAGATTGACAACAGGCACTTCGAATCTTCATCTGGGAGATTGTAATTCTCTACATCCACAAAATGTCTGCTGCAATCTAACATTTGCGGTAAATAAAGGGAATTGTGAAGAATGTGGAGATGATATTGAATGCATATCAGGCAACTGCAAAAAAATGCCAAATGGGACTAAAGTTTGTATTGAATCAGGGTATGGATGCGCAAATAGTTCATGTGGCGGCGTTAGTGTGGGATTTAAGGAATGCTCAAATAATTTAATCTATGAATGCATATCAGAAGATACATGGACCTCTTCATCAAACGGTGATTCTGGACAATTTGATTGCCAGTGCGTGCTGAATGATTATCTGGCAGAATGCATTGATGGCAGTACTGGGTGTTGGGATTCTTTCTCAGCCAAATGCTGCGGTGATGATGATAATAATGATGATTATTTTTATACTATTGGACATGGCGGATGTGTGAATCAGTTTAGTATAGGGACTGCTGATAAATCTTGTCCTTCAATAATTTCTGTCAGCTCATTAGCATCTGATTATCATTCTTATGTTCCTGCTTCAGCAAAGACTGGAGCAGTATATTTCAATAGCGACCTTGCCCATGGAAAGATGATGTCTTTTAATATAAATTGGGATGATGATAATGCTGATTTAGGATTTGATTATCTGGATGGTATTAAGGCTGGAGGGTTAGTTGGAACAATAATATCTGCAGCAGGAGTTCCACCAAAGACTCTTAATTATACTTTCACATCATCAGACAATTCTGGCAGCCTCACAATAGATGTGCAAGACGCTGTTCATCTCCATGACCAGACAATAATCATATTCACAGAAGATACAACCCCTCCAACTGGATCAATCCTAATTAATAATAATGATACATATACGACTTCACCTGATGTGCTGCTAAGTTTAACTTACAGTGATGATATTGGCATTAGAGATTGTTCTTACAGCAATGATGGAGAATTGTGGACCAGTTGGGGCGCTTGCGCTTCTCATTATCCAGTAGACCCTTCAAGAGCAGGGTATTGGCAGTTTGAAGGCAATGCTGATGATTCAAGCGGTCATGAGAATCATGGTACTATCTATGGAGCATCATTAACAGATGATGGATGGTTTGACCAGGCTTATGAGTTTGATGGCGAGGGGGATTATATAGACTGCGGCAATGATGAAAGCATGGATGTAATAGGAAATATTTCTATTGCAGCATGGATAAAATTCAGCGCTGACCAGGCAGAAAATCTCTCTAATATTTTCACAAATGGAGATGCTTTAAGATCATTGAGGCTCACAGGTCCAGGGCATTGGAATGGCACAAACAAAGCATTATTCCATCTGAATCCCGGAGGATTGGACAAGCAGTTATATTCAACAAGCAGTTTAACTCCTGACACCTGGTATCATATCTTAGGGGTATATGATGGTTCAGAGATGAGGTTGTATATCAATGGCATCTTAAATAACAGCTTGTCTGCTACTGGCAGCATTGCATCCACAACAGTTGCAAATGTGATTGGAGCAGAGTCTGCTACTGATTTTTTCTTCAACGGCACAATAGACGAAGTTGCCCTTTATGGCCGCTCATTTTCTGGCGACGAAGTGTGGGACCTGTATTCAAGCAAGGCATGGAGACTCCTTAATGCTGACGGAACCAGACCAGTATATTTCAAGGTGAGGGATTTTGCTGGCAATACTCACACCTCAAGCGATTCAATAATCCTTGATACTACAAAGCCAGGGATAATCATAAATAATGATAATATTTACACAAATACAACTGCTGTCAATCTTTCGCTTGATTTTGATTTTCCAGGTGATCCTCTTTTCTGCTCTTTTAGGAATGACAGTATGACTTGGACTGATTGGGCAGCATGTCCTGATATGCCAGATACTTTGCATCCTGTTCGGAACTGGACTCTTGATGATACTGCTGGACAAAGGATGGTTTCAGTAAGAGTAAATACTTCATTAGGTGTCATTAAAGAGAATAATGATACAATAATCTATGACCCTTTACCTCCTGATGGTTCAATACATATATATTCAATAGGCATACCTGGATTCCATGAATCAAACGAAAACTACACTGCATATACTACAGTAAGCCTTAAACTTGAATTTTTAGATAATGAAGAAGTTGGCGGCTGTAGGTTTGCAAATGAAGAGAATCATGAAGATAATTTTACAGCATTCAAAGAGTGCTCAAGTGTTGAGACATGGATTCTTGATGATAAAGAAGGTCTGAAGACTGTTTATTATCAGATAATTGATCTTGCAGGCAATATTATTGAGTATAATGATTCTATATATCTCAATAAGACTGGATCTGGGCTTGATGTGACACCACCAACTGCACCGACAATTATTGATGATGGTGACTGGACAAATAACAATACAATGCTTCATGCATCATGGTATGGATCTTATGACAAAGAGTCAGAGATACTTACGATTCCACTTGTATATAATTACAGTATAGGCACTTCTCAGGGCGTTGCAGATGTTGTTAGCTGGACTTATGCTGGCACTGCGACTGAAGTAAACCATACTGGACTTAAACTTTTTGAGGACCAAATTTATTACATAAATGTCAGAGTCATAAATTCAGCAGGGCTGACCAATGAATCATCAAGTGATGGAATAAGAGTTGATACAATCCCTCCTGATATCAGCAGCATCTTAAGTTCGCATGATGAAGCAGTATGGAATTATAAATCGCAGAATAATGTTGTCTCTTTCAATTGGGTTGGGCAGGACAGCACAAGCGGAGTGGCTGCTTATTCATATATCCTTGACCAGAATTCCCATACAGTGCCTGATACAATCCCTGAAGGTCAGATTGGGACGCTTTATGATGAGACAAGCGTATCTTATACAAATGTAATTGACGGCATATTATATTTCCATGTAAGATGTCTGGATAATGCATCAAACTGGGGAGATACTGAGCATTATGAGATTTGGGTTGATGCATCTCCACCTATTACCCCTCAGATGTCTCAGCCGAATGTGACTGCAAATGCAAGCCAACTGACATATGTCTGGACAGCTTCGTATGATCATGAGAGCGGACCAGTAGATTATTATTTTGAGCTATCCAATAGTTCTGCTGATTATAATCCTGTAAATCTTACAAACTGGACTTGGACAAATGCTACAAATATTACTGTATATGGTCTTGTTCCAGATTTGACATATTATGCAAGAGTGCTTGCGAGGAACCAGGCAAATGGCACAAGCCAGTGGTCGAGTGAAGTTTCAACAATATTTGACCAAAATGGTCCTGATATCAATATAATTATTCCTGGAAATCTGGGGATCTGCAATCTTAAGTCTGCAAATCCTGTTATTCGTGTTGAGACTGATGAATCTGCAACCTGCACATTCATGGATATCAATGATTCAACTTTCACAAATTTTGATTACACAAATTCAATATATCATGAATCACAAGCAGGAGCCATGGCTGAAGGCAACCATACGTTGAATGTGAAATGCTATGACATTATAGGCAATTCTGCAGAGAAGAACAGGACATTCAACATAACTCCTGATTCTAATATCTTAATAGAAAATATAACATTGAAAGATGTATATTACACAAACAGGCCTGCAGAAATTGATATAATACTCGCAGAAAAGCTTGGCGCTGTTGAAGTATCATATTTCAATGTTGAACTTGATGGGGAAAACCTTACAGCAGATGAATTCGCGCTGACTGATAACGGATGCGGCAGATATGCCCTTGCCTTTGATGCTCCTACAAAAGCAGAAAATTATTCTCTGATCATAACTGCTGGCAACGATTCAGAACTGATCTTCATAGACATTATCAACCTAAACTTAACTCTTACTTATACTTATGCAGTTCCATTTAATCAGAGTACAGAGCTTGACAAAATGACTTATGCAGATGCTGGCAATACAAGCATAGGCATTGCAACAGACAGCTATATGTCATCAATAAGTGCAGCACCTGATAATGTAATAGAGCTTGTATCAAATGCTTTTGACGGCAGTTCATACCTGTTCGCATCAAACAAAGGTGCAAATATAAGAGCAAGAGACAAGATGCTTGAAGAGAACACATTTGACAAGGCATTGAATCCCTCTTTTGGCACAGTCCTTGAGAAGGATATCTACAGGACAGCGCTGTCAATCTCATACAAAGATGCCACCCTCAGCGGAATGGAATATCTTAGCGCAGGCAGGTATCAATTGCTTGTGAAAAAAGTGGGAGTTGATTCAGAAAGCGGAAAACATATTATCAGGATAACAATTTCAGAATAAGTGTTCAATGAATCGAACAAAATCTCTTTATTTTGTTCATTCAATCGACAACTTTATAAATGAATCAAGATTATTTGTAAATAAAGATGATAACTAAAGAAATAGTAAGGCAGCTTATTTATGAAGCAAAAGATCTGGAATTTTTTGTTGAGAGAGATATTTATGCTGAGATTGAAAAATTAATTGAAGTTAGACATATTATCTTGATTCAGGGAATTAGGAGATCAGGAAAATCAACATTAATGAGGATTCTTGAAAAAGAACTATCTTCTAAATATAGCAAAAAAAATGTTCTTCATATTAATTTTGAAGATAACAGGTTGCTTAATCTTGATATTAAAGATCTTGATAAAATTTATGAGTATTTTCTTGAGATAAATCAACCACAAGGGAGGATATTTTTATTGTTTGATGAAATTCAGAATATAGAAAAATGGGAAAAATGGTTAAACTCAATTTATGAAAGACAACATGATAAAGTAAAATTTTTCATTACTGGCTCAAATTCATCATTAACGCGTTCAAAATATGCAACTTCATTAACTGGGAGAAATCTTACAATAAGTATTTACCCATTTTCGTTTAAGGAGTATCTTCGATCAAAATCAATTAATATCAAAACCATAAGAAATATTTATAATAATAAAGTAACAATAAAGTCCGAACTAGATAATTATTTGCACTCTGGAGGTTTTCCTGAGATTGCTCTTATGCAAGATAAAGAGATTAGAAGGCAGTTGCTGCAATCCTATTTCTCAGATATAATTCATAGAGATGTCTTATTCAAGCATGATATTAAAGATGTGTTCTATTTTGAAGGTCTTGTAAAATATCTTATCACTAATATAGGCAATTTGTTTTCTTACAATAAGCTGCACAAAACATTTGAATATAGTATCAGCACCATTATAAATTATATCTCCTATTTGAGAGAATGTTTCATGATAGATATAATAAGTTATTATGATTTTTCCTTGAAGAAACAGGAAAAGACCCATAAAAAAATTTATTGTATTGATAATGGTTTAAGAAATG
Organism: Nanobdellota archaeon; assembly: GCA_034723595.1. GTDB lineage: Archaea > Nanobdellota > Nanobdellia > Woesearchaeales > JAGLGH01 > JAGLGH01. The sequence continues at coordinate 2,447 of JAYEPB010000130.1, read as the reverse complement.
CTCTTTCATTTAAATTTTCAGGAGATATGGGGACATTAGCAGAGAACCTTGTTTTTATAGAATTAAAAAGAAGAGGGAATGATATATATTATTGGAATGGGGCAAATGAGGTAGACTTTGTTTTTAAAAATAAGGATAATTCCCTTACTGCAATTAATATGACTTACTCAGATGAAATTAATGAAAGGGAATTTAAAGGATTAAAAGAATTCAAGAATAAATTTAAATCAAAAGTCAAGGAAATTATTTTAATTACATTGGACTATGAGGATGAAAAAGATGGAATAAGATTAATTCCATTATGGAAATGGTTATTAGAATAATAGGGATAAAAATGAGAAATTATAAAAAAGGACAGTTTTACTTGTTTACTGCAATAGTCATTATTGCTCTTCTTGCAGGAATAATACCAATGTCTGTCATGCCAACAACTGATGAAGATGTATTTAACGAATTGAATGACAATTTTATTGAAGAGGCTGTATTTGTCATAAACAATGCCATATACATGAACGCCAGCGTAAAGGATAGCATAGATAGTTTTGCATTATCTTTTCTCAATTATGCCAGGCAGCGTGATCCTAACTTCGGCTTTGTCATAATGCTGCAGAACCGCAATGAAACAATACTGATGAATCAACTGAAGGATGGAAATATATCATTGCAGCCGTCTGGAGGTCAGGTAGTATGGCTTGCTCCTGGTGAATCCTCAGTCGCAGCACTTTATCCTTCATTTGATATTAATATGGGTGAATCACAATATCATTTCACTTTTGCAGAAAATCCAGAGATGCAGCTAAAGATGCTGTTTAATTCGCATAAAAATGCAAATATTTATATTCGAGAACTTTATTAATACATAAAAATTACATAAAAACAATTTTTCAAAGAAAAAATGAAAACAAAAAAAAGAGGCGCACTAAAATTTTTTCCAAATAAATTTTTTAGAAAAGGGATTAGCATATATATAAGCTGGATTCTTGTGATGGCATTTGTTGTCGGGCTGAGCACATTTATGTTTACTTTTATGAGAGGCTATGCAGAAACATCTGCACAGCAGATTAAAGAGAGGGGATTAAGCGCTATTGAGTGTGACTCTTTATTGGTTACTATAGATTCTGCATGCCAAAATACGCAAAATTTATATATCAATATAATCAATAGAGGGGATATAACTGTAGATGGCATGATTTTTAGGATGTATGACCTGTATTACGAACCGCAGATTGATAAAAAAAATCTGACTTTGGAAGTAGGAAAATACAATGCTAAAGAGGTGCAGCTTATAAAAAGAGGTGATGTGAAAAAAATACGCAAGATTGAGGTTGTTCCGATTGTTGTATCAAATGGTATCAGAATAACATGCGAAAACAAGATGTCATATTATCCTGTTGGAGATGATTTTATTGCAGATTGCCTGGATAGGTAATAGGCAAGATATAATAAATTAATTTACATAAAGACATAAAAAAAGAGGTGAAATAATGGTGAGTTTGAAAAAGATTGATAAGAATATCAGGAACCCAAATCTTTTTGAAAAGATTCTTCTAGTCCTTGGAATATTCTTTGTTATGTTTGGGTATGCCATGATACACAAAATGGCCATCACATCAGGCATACTTAACTGGAGCTTTGTGCAGGCAGTCTTCCTGTGGCTTATAATAGTGATTCTGATAATCCTTGTTGCTGTTGTAGAGAATGTAAAAGAAGAGCTTAAGATAATAATATGCAAGCATGGTGAAGAGATAAGGCTGCTTGCAACTATGTCTGGCAAAAAGTCAGCAAATAAAAAAGAGGTGAAAAAATGAATATGTTCAAAAAATTATGGAAAAAGAAAGGTGTCTCTCCACTAATCGCAACTGTGCTGCTGATTGCATTTGCAGTATCATTAGGAGCAGTAGTCATGAATTGGGGAAGAGGATATGTTGAAACAACAATGACTCAGGCAGATGTGCAAAGCGCAGAGAAGATATCATGTAGTATGGATACAAGTATTGGTGTTGTGCAGGTAGGGGATAGTCAAAGGTTGTGCATTGATGATGCTGCTACGAATGCTACATTAAACTTTACATTGATTAATACAGGGTCGGCGACTCTCCAGGGTGTGCAGATTCTAGAGATTCCAGTTTCTGGAGTGCCGCCTGATCCAGTTGAAGTTGGCAGTGAAACTAAAAAATCAGGAATGATGTATGCTGGAACGGTATTAAGTGGGAATAGGTCAACTATTGACCAGATAGAGATTGCGCCTATTATCCTTGTTAAAGGGGTTAAAGTAGTATGTCTTGAACACTCAATCAAGAGATTGTCTACAGAAATAGGCGACTGCTAAATTTATTTTTTATTTTTTAATTTTAAATTCAAATTAGTTTAAAATTTAAATTAGGGGTGGCTGATAACAACGATTTCACTAGTCAAAAACCACCATCAGAAGTATTTTAAGCATCAAA
>JAYEPB010000129.1:0-8646 GCA_034723595.1 Nanobdellota archaeon | reverse complement strand
ATAAGACATGATGTTACTAGTTCTAATTTTTTTAGAACTATTGAAAGCTTAAAAGGAGGTATAAGTATATTTTTGGATGAAACTATTTTTACGCTCAATTCGTCCAATTACTTAGCTCGTTGACTAATATCTGTTATTACTCCTTGTAAGGAGTACCTGTAAGAGGTATTGGGCAGTAGGGTGGTCAAAATAGGGAGGGCTTTTAAATTAATGTTGCGAAAAAGAACTACTTTTATATATCTTAATATTAATCATAAGCCTTATGAGAATCTTATATGGGTTGTCTGGGGATGGATATGGTCATTCGTCAAGGGCAAAGGTTGTGGGGGCGTATCTTAAGAAATGGGGTCATGATCTGAAGTTTGTTACCTATGGCAGGTCAGTTGATGTATTGAAGGATGCTGATTTTGATGTTTTTGAAGTCAGCGGGATGGAGATGAAGTTCATCAGGGGCAAGCTGCAAAAGGGTAAGACTTTTGCATATAATGCTAAAGTTTTGTCTGATAACCTTTTCCAATGGCATAGATTCCATAAGTTGATGAAGGAGTTTAAGCCTGATATCTGCATTTCTGATATGGATATTATTGTTCCTATACTTAGATTCTGGTATAATAAGCCGCTGATATGCATAGATAATCAGCATAGGATAACAAATCTTAAGCTTGATGTGCCTAAGAAATATTACAAAGATTATCTTCTTGCAAAGGTTGTTGTAAATAATTTTGTAGCAAGGGCAGAGCATTTTATAATAACCTCATTTACAGAAGCGGAGATAAAAACAAAGAATACAACAATAGTGCCTCCCGTGATAAGGGATGAAGTAAAGTCTCTTAAACCAAGTTATGGAAGCAAGATCATGGTCTATCTTACAAGAGAGAATCAGAAAGTCATAGACATCCTGAAAGGCTTTGATGAAGATTTTGTAATATATGGTTATAATGTGAATAAGAAAGACAACAATCTGGAGTTTAAGAAAAAAGATACATTTCTTGATGATCTTAAGAACTGCAAGGCAGTCATAGCTACAGCTGGTTTTACATTGATGTCAGAGGCATTGTATCTGAAAAAAGCATATCTTGCACTTCCTCTTGAGGGTCAGTTTGAGCAGGTATTAAACTCATTGTTTCTGAAGAATGCAGGATATGGTGATTATTCAGATGATCCTGAAAAAGAGGATGTTGCAAAATTCCTTAATAATCTTGAATCATATAATAAGCAGCTTAAAGATTATAAATTGGATTTTGACAAGCTGCCTGAGATTCTAAAGACAGTTATTGATAGATTGTAATTATAGCTGGTTTTATTAGATGAAAACTGGATAAATCACAAAAAAGAGAAATTGGGCTTTATTACTAATATCTACTAATTATTACTAAATTAGTATATTTCATCATATAAAGTAATACTAATATCTACTAATCACTATCAAATTAGTAGATACATTTATATATATGTTAAATATTAACAACTATTATAAATGAAACTACCAGAAAAACCCATAAATTGGGAAGAGATATTTGAAAAAGAATCTAAGCAAATATTTGAGACCATAAGAGAGAAAGACTTGCTTAATCAGATATTTGATTTTAATAAAAGATATCTTTATTGGTCTGAATTAAAATATAGGGTAAAAGATGAGTCTATCAAAAAATATATTTGGATTTTTATGAAAATTTTACGTTCTGAAAAATATGAATATTTTGAGTTTGATTCAATTAAATTAAAATATTCTTTAATCACAGATTTTAATAGAAAGCTACACCATTTTGATAAGTTTTTAGCTGGAAATATTGAAATTCAAAGTAAGACCTTGGGGTTGCAAAAGAGTTATATGGTTAGTTCTTTAATGGAAGAGGCCATAGCTTCAAGTATTATCGAAGGTGCTTCAACAACAAGAAAAGTTGCAAAATCTATGTTAAGAGAAAAAAGAAAACCTAAGACTAAATCTGAAAAGATGATTGTAAATAATTATGAGACCATGCAGCATATTATTAATATTAAGAATCAAGAATTAACACCTGAGATATTATTAGAAATTCAGAAAAAGGTAACTAAAGATACGCTTGAAGATTCTAATGATGAAGGCTCTTTTCGAGATAACAATGAAATTGTTGTGAGTGATAGTAACATCCCTGAAATGATTGTACATATTCCTCCAGATTATAAAGAAATATCACATCTGATAAAGGAATTCTGCGAATTTGCAAATAAAGATTCTGAAGAATTTATCCATCCAATAATAAAAGGATTTATGTTGCATTTTTTAATAGGGTATATTCACCCATTTAATGATGGGAATGGAAGAACTGCGAGAACTATATTTTATTGGTATATGTTATCTCAAGGATACTGGCTTTTTGAGTATATGTCAGTCTCAAGAAGAATAGTTCGTTCAAGAAAGGAATATGATTTAGCATATCTATATACTGAATATGATGAAATGGATTTAACGTATTTTATAAAATACAATATTAAATGTTTAGATGAGTCTCTAATTGAGTTAATGGATTATATTAAATTAAAACAAAAAGAACAAGAAGAAACTAAAAGGATAATATATATAACTCCAGATATAAATTTAAGACAGGCAACAATACTTGAGGAATTTATAAAAGATCCTAATAAGATATTTTCAATTAAAGAAATATCTGAAACCTATCGAGTTGTTTATCAAACAGCAAGAACTGATTTACAGTTATTAGTAAATAAAGGATTCATTATTAAAAAGATGTCTGGAAAAGCATTTGTTTTTTCTTTTAATGAAAATTCTTTTAATTAAAACTGCCCTCCTTTTTTTTAATTCTGATATTTTTATAATCTATATTCATCAATAAGATGTTTTATATCTTCAAGTCCTATTTTTCCACCAAGTAAATCTTCAGCACGCCCACCAGAAGAAATAAATTCTCTTAATAATTTATCTCCAAGAAAATAAACATGATCTTTGAACAATCCACCTGATTGACCAGTATTATTAAGTCCTCTTTTTATCCTTACAACTACCTCCCAAGCAATTTTTGGCTCAATCCCATATTCAGTTAAAGATGCAAAGCAATGATAAAAACCTCCTTTGGCAGCAAGAAATTCTGTAATAACATATAATATTTTTTTCTTTTGCAAAATAGGATTAGTTGCATTTTCTAAATCTTCAAAATATGTAGTTAGTCCTTCTTCTGTCGGCAGATAGCCGCTTGTTCCATAAGCTAATATCTTTAATGGAGATTTTTTCCCAGATTCTAAACGGAAAGCATGAACTTTTATTTCGTGTTCAATAGCTTTTATAATATCTCTTTCTGAAAAAGGCGCAAAATCTTTATTTACCCAAAATTCTGTTTTTGTATTTACTGTTTTGAATCTTCCATCCATGTCATTACTTGTTTTAATAATGGTCTTCCAATCCATATTATTCTCTTTAAAAAATTCATTTGCTTTCTTTTTAAAATCTTTAACAGAATATCTTTTTTCATCTAATTTAGCATCTAATTGTTGTCCTATTGCTCTTTTTCCAGCATCTAATTCTGCATATGCTTCTTTTACTAAATCATTTGAAGGAAAACTGTATAATTGCGTTGAATATTTTGTTATTTTATTTGTACCTATGCTTCTTATAAGCTTTAAGATAATTTGCAGATTCACTCTTTTCTTTTCAACTAAATAAACTGCACCTTTTGTCAAAGTCAGATTCAATTTTTTTAATTGCTTCATTACATCTTCTGCTTGATTTTGCGCTTTAGAAAGTACGTTTTCAGGGATTGGTTTATAGGAAAATTTAGGATTGTAAACAATGCCCTTATTAAAAAATTCAATAAACTTTAGCTTTTCTGAGTCCTTATTTGTAATCTTGATAAAATTTACAGGATCATCAAGGCCATATTCTTCAATTATTCTAACAAGCTGTCTATCTACTTCTTTAACTTTTTTAAGAATTTCATCTTGAGATAATTGAATAACTTCAATATTTTGTTTAGTAAATCTCCTGTCAGCTTTAATTTCCCATATAACTAGATTTTCCATCTCTTGAATTAGCGCTAATGCTGCTGAATAATCTTTTTGATTGAAGAAATGTTCTTTAATATCCATTAGCATGGCAGTAACTTTTGAAAAAAGTTTATCTAAGTGTTCAGAACCATAAGTTAAATCTTTGGAATCAATCTTGGCTGAATGATGTTTTCGTAACCAGCTAATCAGTTTCTGATTCTCCAAAAATCCCAATCTCAATTCCTTGAAAACATCTTCAAAATCTTTTCTTTTAATATCAGATTCAGCTTTCTGCAAATCTCTAAGAATATTCTTTAATCTTCTGAATACTCTTGATTTTTCATCGAAAAACATATTATTAAGATTAGAGTTGAACTATATATATTTAATGATTTTTCGAATTGCTTCAAAAAAATATAATCAGTATTTTATCTATTGAATTTGGGTATAAGAAACAATATTCTCTTTTGGCAGAAATCTATCTATCTTACCATAAAAATCCCATGATGTTTCAATGGCCTTAGGGTCTGAGGGTATGGCTGAACATTTTGGATTATTTTTAACTAAAACCTCAAGAGCTTTAGGGTGGGCTGGAATGCCGCTAGGGTTAAAATCTTCACAACCTATTGAACCATCTACAAAATCTATTCCTAATTCTTTTAAACGTCCAGATAAATGGTTGCCCAGAGTATTTATTCGGGCATATTTGCCTCCCTGATTTTGTATTAACTTGCAGCCATCATTAGAACCATCTCTATGCCTTCTTCTCATCAAATTGTTGCAATATTTGCAAACCATATAATTAACTCCTGTAAATACTAATTCTTTGTCTTCCATAGAAAGTTGAATTGAAGACCATTATATAAATCTTGTGCGCACTTGGAGGCATGTTTATAAATACCAATTGGTTCTTCTTTGTTATGGTCGAGGATTTTAATGAGCTGATTAAGGAAGCCAAGGAGGTATATAGTGAGAATTTTGATAATATTGCCTGGTTTGGCAGGTGCATCTTTATGAGCTGGTATTGCGACCTTGGTACGTGCAAGTTTTGTTTCAGGTCAACAACAAAGCACAAGATTAAGCATGCAAAATCAGCAAAGAGGAGTGTATCTTCTTTGCTTACTGATGCGCTTATAGGCAGGAATCTTGGATGGAGAATAGAGTTCCTTACAGGAGGATACAGGATATTCTCTTTTGATGAGATGCTTGATATCATAAAGAAAGTCTCTCATATATTCCAGCAGAAGATTTGGCTTAATCTTGGAGTCATGGAAAAAGAGCAGCTTGAGATGATTAAGCCTTATGTTGAGGGTGTATGCGCTTCTATTGAGACTGCTGAGCCTAAACTGCATGATTTAATCTGCCCTGACAAGCCAATCCAGCCGTATTCAGATTTCCTTGATCTTGCTGAGGAGATGGGATTCAAGAAGAGCATGACAATTGTGGTAGGTTTGGGCGAGAAAAAAGAAGATATAGGATATCTGTTTGATTTTATAGAAAAGCACAATCTTGACAGGATTACATTCTATGCATTGAAGCCTGTTCAGGGAACTGGTTATACCAAAAGCCCAGAGCCTGAATATTATGCATGGTGGATAGCAAAGACAAGGATAAGGTTTCCCAAGCTTGAGATAATTGCAGGGCTTACGCCAAAACAGCCGGATTATACAAAACTGATTCTTGATGCTGGAGCTAATGCAATAACAAAATTTCCTGTGCTGAAGAAATTCAATTCTCCAGAGACACAGCTTATTGAAAAGATGGTCAGGGATTCTGGCAGGGAGTTTGTAAGCGTGTTGAACAAGCTGCCAGAGATTGACTGGGATAAGAAGATTGATGAGCTTGAGTTTGATGATGGGCTTAAGGAAGAGATAAGGCAGAAGCTTGGGATGTATCTGAAGAAGATGAGGGGATGATTTTTTCTACGGAATCTTTCCGGTTTTTTCTAGTTATGATTTATAAATAGGTACTGTTCTCCTTTCCTTTCATGGGAAACATACCAATCTACCTTTTGATACAAATATCTATATGGATTTCTTTTTGGAAAGAGATAAAAGCAATCCTTCGATGCTTTTGCTGCTTAAAGCGCTTTCATGCAAATACAGGATTGTTGTTTCTAATATAGTCTTAAATGAAATAAAAATAAATCAATGCGGAGATGATTTAAAGGCATTGCTTATGCAATTTACACGTCAGAATAAATTAATCAACATCTTTACTAATCCTGATGACAGAAAAGCAGTTGAAAGATTGATAAAAGAAAGACAAACACCTTATAATGATACTTTGCATGCAGTTCTTTGCAAAAAATCAGAAGCCAAATATTTTGTTACAAGAAATATGAAAGACTTCCAGAAATTGAAAGATATTGTTGATTTGAAATATCCTGAAGAGCTTTAATGCAAAGTTACACTTTCAAGTCCAAATTCTTCAACAAGCCTGTCTTGATCCTCATTACTTAACCTTTTGGCAGCTTTTTCAAGTTTTTTCTTTGATGCAACTTTTATATTTCTATTTGCTGCAGAACCTTGTAATGCGCGCAAAACTGCAAAATCTTTTCTTCTTTGATGTTCCCTGATTGCTCTTCTTATTGCATCTTTTATAAATTCCTGAAAACTTGCGAATCCTTCTTCTTTTGTAACTTTATTTGCCTCAAAGACAAGTTTATCTGTCAACCTGAGACTGACCAATTTGTTTGCCATATCTAGAAGAGGATAGGTCTTAGTATTTAATGATTTCGATTTGATATATAAATGATACTAATATGATGCAGTTATTATTGTATCTTAAAACAGAAAAGTATATTTTTCTGTATAGATATCTATTGAGTTATAAAGATATTTGGAGAAGAGTTGTATTGGAAGAAGACAAAATGAAAAAATTCATGAAAACATGCTAGTCAGAAAGTTCATGCAAAAGATTTGAGATGCAGAATCTTATAATTCTTGATTAGGTTATTTTTTCAACCCAATATTTAAATACTGATTTCAGGTAAAATTCTATATAAATTTAAAAGGTGATAATAATGATGGAAGTTGAAGAGAAAAAGATGGATGAAATTACAGATGAAATAAGAGATATAATAAATTTGATTAAGGTGTTTGAAGGGGAATATGATCTCCCAGAAGAGGCTGTCAATCAGATGAGGAACAAGCTTGAAGGCATTGTCCAGAAGATTGCTGCATTGTGAAATATATTAATATTAATTAAGTACAAGGTTGCATTTTATCTTCTCAGCCAAAGAAAAATCTTTTAGTTTTGCAGGCTTATGCTTAAGCAGGTCAAATCCTTGTTCATTGTATCTTGGGATGAGGTGCCAGTGCACTTGGTTTGCTTCATCCATGTAAATGAGATAGACTTTCTTTAGTCTTAAGGTCTTAAGAAGAGCATTCCTTACCTCATCAACCTTATCCATAAGGTATTCGTAATCTTTTTTGGATAATAGGTGCAGGTCAGGAACATCTTTTTTCCAGACTATAACACTATGTCCTTTTACAATAGGGAAATTTGCTAGACAGGCGTATAGTTTTTTGTCATCATAGATGATTGCCTCCTTGTATGGCTTTGGGAGTTTTGAGTTCATAAAATGTATTTGAGAATAGAATTATATAAATCTTTTTAAATAAAGCAGAATTTACTTATGATTATATTATGGGGCTGTAGTGTAGTTTGGTATCACTGGAGGCTGGGGGTCTCCTAACCGGGGTTCAAATCCTCGCAGCCCCATTTTATTCAATAATTATGTATGGTTAATCTAGTAATTTTTTAAGTCTCTTTATGGACTTCTCAATATATTCATCAGGGAATGCCTCAAATACTCCCAGAACATTATCCCTAAATTGGGGCTTTTCAATCTTTTTTAAAAACTCATAGAGCCTTGTTTTATCAAATTTTTCATGGACTAGTTGTCTTATAAAATCCTGATTGGATTCATTTTAACATCTCTATCACACTTCTATCATAATATTTATGGGCATATACTTTTATATCTTTTTTTGGCATTACTTTAAATCCTTCTTTTTTTGTAAATTTAAAACTTGTCACTGGGTCAAATATTACAAATTCTCCAACTGATGTCCCTTTTTTGGTATAACAAGGTATTCCAGATTGTCTGAAATAACTTTTCCAATAATCTAAATCTTTCTTAAATATTCGTATAAAATAAGGGCTTTTTTCCCTGCTTCTCTGAACATAAGATCCTTCTGTCCATATTTCCAAGGCGCTGCTTCCGTATAAAGCATAATCCTTTTGAGACTGCTGCAATAATTCTGGTGCTTTAAAATCAAATAATTCTGAGAAAATTAATGAGATATCCTTACATCTGTAATATCCTCTTTTAATTCTTTCTATCCACCCACTTTGCACCAAAACATACAATATCTTTTCTTTCATCTTTTGTGAAAAATAACCATCTAAGAAAGTAGTTCTGAAACTATTTGTTTTACCGAATTCCTTATAGATTAATGCAAATGTCTTTAAGCAATATTCTGGGATAGTAATAGTTAACATACTCAATAGGTAGGTTATAAGTAATATATAAATGTTTTGGTTAACAAGAGTTTTTCGAATAAATAGTAGAGTATATATATCTAGAACGAAAATAGGTAGGTAAACACATCTAATAACCCAGGAAGGTGATAGACATGCTTACCTATAGAAAGAGAAGAG
>JAYEPB010000128.1:0-8900 GCA_034723595.1 Nanobdellota archaeon | reverse complement strand
AGAAGAGATGAAAAGAGGATTGAGAGTAATAGAGGAAGGGGAATGTATTGGGAATATAGGGAATGAGAGAAAATAGTTGGGAATGGAGGGAATGAGAAAATCCCAGAAATTATTTAATTGTGAAATGCATTATGAAATCTAAAATCCCAGTTTATATCCTTCAGAAAACATGGATATAGCTTTTTGGTTTGATTTGTTTTTTGAAAAAAGCATTACCTCCAATTCAAAGGATATTTCCCAGCAGTTTTCATAGCAGAGCAGATGTCTTCAATCATGTCCTTTGTTGCAGTCCTTGCAGCCTCAGCATAAACCATATCAGTTCCTTCATAAGCATAGATAATTCCCCTTGCGTTATTTATTACTGCGCCATATCCGTCAGGATTAAAACAATTCATTACATCCTTTGCAAGCCCTCCTTGATTACCATAACCAGGGACAAGAAAAATTGAATCTGGCATTATTTTTCTGAGAAGTTCTGCCTGCTCAGGATAAGTTGCGCCAACAACAGGGCCTATTGGGGAATAACCTCTGCTTCCTTTAGTTTGCTGGGCATATTTATTGACTGTCAAAGCGACAAGGTTATACATCTCAGTCTCATTTCCCTGGATGCTAACACCAAGATCTTTAAATTCCTGCATCTCTGAATCTTTAAGTCGAACTATCCTGTCCTGAAACTCTGCTGAACTTGGATTACTTGTTTTGACAAGGATAAAGATTCCTTTTTCATGCTCTTTGCAGACATCTACAAAAGGAGTTATGCCATCACTTCCAAGATAAGGTGTAACTGTCAGCAGATCAACATCAAATGATGGAAAAGATGAAAAAAGTGTTGAAACTTCTCCAAGATGCCCATCAGCATAAGCCTGAGCAGTGTTTGAGAGATCATTTCTTTTGCCATCTTCAATAACAATCAACCCTTTTGATTTTGCATAATCAACAGTTTTCTCAAAAGCTTTGACACCTTCAGATTTATATTTCTCATAAAATGCTATCTGAGGTTTTACTCCTGGCACAAGATCAGCAACTGCATCAATAATCCCGCAATTAAACTCTAAATAAGCGTTTACTGTATCAGTTATTGAATCTCCCTTAATAAGATTCCGGGGTATTCTCTCAATAACAGAATCAAGCCCTACAATGCAGGGATTTCTTTTTTTATCAATTGCATCAAGCAGTTTATCTGACATCATTTTTTTGTCCTCCAATTTTTGGATAATGTTTTATTATATTTAAAATTAACTTGTTGTTTTTTATTATTGATTGTTGAAGTCAAACAAAAGGATTATAAAGAATGAAGTAATTTATTTAGCAAAAATGTTAAGAGATGTATGTCAACCAAATAAGATAGTGGGTCCAGGTCTAAATGAATTAAATTATAATACATTTGAAAAAATAGCAAAAAAATTATAAATGTCAAAACTAGGATTTGATTTTAAAAAAATAAAATCTCTCAAAATCCAAAAATATTCTTCTTCTTCAGTCCTTTGTCAAATTCCTTAAGAAGCTTTTTCTGCTTTGATGAAAGTTTTGAAGGGATTTCAACAGTCACTTTGACATTCTGGCTGCCTTTACCCATCCCTCTTAGATTAGGGATGCCTTTTCCTCTCATCCTGAAAACAGTTTCAGTCTGTGTTCCAGAGGGTATCTTGAGCTGGGCCTTGCCTTCTAGAGTAGGAACATCAATCTCTCCGCCAAGAGCAGCAATAGCAAAACTGATTGGCACTTCAAGGAATATATCATCTCCATGCCTATCAAAGATCTTATGTTCTTTGACATGAATCACAACATAAAGATCACCATTTGGACCGCCTTTTTCTCCAGCTTCACCTTCTCCTGCAATCCTCAGCCTTGTGCCGTCTTCAGCTCCCTGAGGGATTTTGATCTCTATTTTTCTTGTCTTTTTTACAAGACCTGTACCGTCGCATACAGGGCATTCGTTCTTTATCTGCTTGCCCTGACCGCGGCATTTAGGACATGTTGTTGTTGACTGGAATACTCCAAATGGAGTTCTTTTTACTATATTAACAACACCTGAACCATGGCATTGACCGCAGATTTCAATATCTGCTTCGCTTTCTGCTCCGCTTCCGCCGCATCTGGAGCATTTTTCAAGCCGAGGTATCACAAGAGTCTTTTCTGCGCCAAATGCTGCATCCTCAAGGTCAACCTCCAGATCATACCTGAGGTCTGCGCCTCTTTGCTGAGCTGTGCCCCTCCCTCGCCCTCTTCTTCCGCCAAAAAGTGCATCAAATATATCTTCAAAATCAAATGAGCCGCCTGAACCACCAGAGCCAAAACCGCTGAAATCAAAACCGCTGAAGTTGCCAGAATCAAAACCGCCCTGCTGAGTAGCCTCACTACCGAACTGATCATAGTGCTGCTTTTTCTTTTCATCGCCCAGCACACTTGCAGCCTCATTTATATCCTTGAACTTTTCAGCAGATTCAGCATTATCTTTATTAAGATCAGGATGGTATTTTTTTGCAAGTTTTTTATATGCTTTTTTTATCTCAGCTCTTGAAGCTTCTTTTGAGACTCCAAGTATATCATAATAATCTTTCTGTGTCATTTCTATCCCTCTTCTTCAGCAATGCTTAATTCATCGCCTAATCTTTGCGTAAATTCAAATTCAGCCCTGTTCTTATCTTCATCAAAGCCAGGATACCTGACCTTATAATCTTCAAACCTTTTCTTAACGCTGACTATTTTGTCTTCCATCACCCTCTTATCAGCATAGAAAAGAATTTTCTGTTCAATTGTTTCTGGTTTTATGTCAGGAAAATGATACAAGCCATGAGTTTTTGCAGTTTCCGCAACTTCCTTATATCCTAACTTGCTAAGTATTTTCACACCTTCCAGAACATGATCTCCAGGTCTGCCCCTTGCTATATCATGCAGCAGAGCAGCTGCTTCAAGCAGAGGCAGGTTTATGTCAATGCCCTTGTGCTTAAGATTCTTTGCTATATCCATAGCTAATCCTGCTACTGCCAGGCTATGCCTAACTACATTTGCAGGAACATTAAAATCTTTTAGCAATTCAATGCATTTTTCTCTTGAAGGTATTTCTGCCATTTTCTTGTTAATTATTTTTTAACGCCATACTGCCCCTCAATCTGTGAATTCACACCATATCCTTTCTGCACCCGAGTGTGATCAGCTTCTCCAAAATCACCAGACTGACCTGGCGCATAAAACCTTGCCTCTGGCTTTTGATAAAACCCATTATTGATTTGAGGAGGGGGTCTCATCTTTTGATAGGGCAATAAATCATCAATACTCCTGCTGTTTTGCAGGTTGTAAGGTGGGCTTTTAATACCTGGAGAGGATAGTCCTATCAAAGAATAGGGTATGCCTGAACTGCCTGCATGAGCAGATTGTTGATTAGAAGAACCATAGCTCACACTAGGGATTGTTAGATCTGATATCCCTCTGTCCTTGCCATATAAAGATGAGCAAGGGTTGCAATTGCTTGAATATGACATTTTTGACATTTTATTCTACAACTATTCCTCAATAATATTTGATAATCATTTATCTCCAATCATCTCTTCTTTTTAAGCGCATTGACCAGTTCTTTTGCTATCTTTACCATCTCATTGAGGACAACCCCATTTCCAAGACTGGAGTTAAGAGCGCCAAGATACCCTACCTCATACATATTGTGCGTAGCGCAGAATGATCTCAAGTTCTCTACAGCCTTATTTACTGAAAGCACATTGAATGATCCTACAGCCACAACTGCGACTGCCTTGCCTTTCAGTATGCTGTCTTTGAGAAGAGGATTTGTCCGGTCAATGAAATCCTTCATCATACCAGTCACATTATCAAAATATGTCGGGCTGCCGAATATCAGTGCATCGCTTTCTGCGATAATCTTATTGATCTCTTCCATCTCATCCCTGATCCCGCACTTGCCATCTTCCTCGCAATCGCAGCAGCCTTCACAATGCCTGATATTCCTTCTCGCTACCATGATAAGCTCTGTTTCAATATTTTCATCGTGAGCCTTTATCAGGTGGAGGATATTCTCTATCATTGAAAGGGTACTTCCCTCTCTTGGGCTTCCGCATACAGCTGTAATTTTCATTTTAATCAATAAAAAAAGAAGTATTCCTACTTCTTTTCTTTTTTATCTTCCTCTTGATTAGTTTCCTCCTCCTTATCTTTATCGCCTTTCTTGTCAACATCTGCCTTCTTGTCATCACCTACCTCATAATCAGCATCAACAACTTTCTCGTCTTTCTTTCCCTTACCGTCACTGCCTCCTTGTTTTGAAGCCTGCTCTTTTGCCTGCTGTTCTGCTGCTGCTTTCTGGTACATCTCTACTGCAGCTTCCTGTGCTATTTTGTTAACTTCTTCCATCTTTTTCTTGATAGCATCGACATCTTTCTTTTCAGGCTTAAGAAGTTCTTTCAGTGCTTCAATGCCTTCTTTGATAGGCTTAAGCTTGCTTTCGTCAACCTTGCCTTCCATATCTTTCATTGACTTTTCTGTCGTATATACAAGAGAATCTGCCTGGTTGACTGCCTCAATCTTATCCATTTTCTCTTTGTCTTCTTTTTCATGCATGCTTGCATCTTTTCTCATTTTTTCAATCTCATCATCACTTAAGTTGCTTGAGCTAGTCACAGTGATCTGCTGCACTTTTCCGGTCCCCATGTCCTTAGCAGATACATTAACAATACCATTTGCATCTATATCAAAAGTGACTTCTATCTGAGGGACCCCTCTTGGAGCAGGAGGTATGCCTACAAGATCAAACCTACCCATGCTTTTATTGTCTCCAGCCATAGCTCTTTCGCCCTGCAGCACATTTATAGTTACTGCTGGCTGGTTGTCTGCTGCTGTTGAGAAGACCTGTGATTTGTTTGTAGGGATTGTGGTGTTCTTTTCGATGAGCTTTGTAAATACTCCACCAAGTGTCTCTATGCCAAGCGAAAGCGGCGTGACATCAAGCAAAAGAACATCCTTTACCTCTCCGCCAAGGATTCCTGCCTGCACAGCTGCGCCAAGAGCTACTGCTTCATCAGGGTTGACTGACTTATCAGGTGATTTTTTTGTCAGTTCTTTGATAAGAGCCTGGACTGCAGGAATTCTTGTAGATCCGCCAACAAGTATCACTTTGTTGATCTCATCTATACTTACTTTTGAATCACTTATTGCAGTCTTTGTCGGTCCTTCCAGCCTTTTCAATATAGGCTCCAGCATCTTCTCAAATTCAGATTTTGAAAGTTCCATGTTAAGGTGTTTTGGTCCATTTGCATCAGATGTGATGAAAGGAAGATTAATTATTGATTTCTGCGCACTTGAAAGCTCAATCTTAGCTTTTTCAGCTGCTTCTTTGAGCCTCTGCAATGCTATGTTATCGCTCCTCAAATCAACACTTGTGGATTTTTTGAAAGATTCAGCCATCCAGTCAATAAGCAGCTCATCAATATCATCTCCTCCAAGCCTGTTGTCTCCATTTGTCGCCTTTACTTCAAAGACTCCTTCTCCAAGCTCAAGTATGGATACATCAAATGTGCCTCCGCCAAAATCAAAAATAAGGATATTATGGTCATCTGATTTGTCAAGTCCGTATGACAGGGATGCTGCTGTAGGCTCATTCACAATCCTCAGAACATTAAGTCCTGCAATCTTGCCTGCATCTTTTGTAGCCTGCCTCTGAGAATCATTGAAATATGCAGGAACAGTTATCACAGCATCTGTTACCTTATGTCCAAGATAGGATTCTGCATCAGTTTTCAGTTTCGAGAGTATCATTGCTGAAATTTCCTGAGAACTATATTCCTTGCCTTCAATTGTTACTCTCTCGTCTGAGCCCATATGCCTCTTGATTGACCTGATTGTGTGTTCAGGATTGGTTATTGCCTGGTTTTTCGCAATTTTTCCCACAATCCTTTCGCCGTCTTTTATCACAACAACAGAAGGAGTAGTCCTGTCTCCTTCAGCATTTGCAATAATCTGAGGCGCACCCCCTTCCATTACAGCAACTGCGCTGAAAGTTGTTCCGAGGTCTATGCCTATTGCTTTTGCAACGCTTGCTTTCTTTTGTTGAGTTTCATCTTTTTTGTTTTCTGTTTTGTTTTCTTCTGCCATTTTATTTTTCCTCCGTATTAGTTTGAATCATTTCTGATCTTGTTGTGTATCTTTTGCTTCTTCAACAGACTTATCTTTTGCTGCGCTTACCTCTTTCTTCAATGTCCTAATCTCAGCGACCCTCTTATCTGTGAGTATCTGCCTTGACTTTTTCATTGTCTGCGAAAAAGGCAGCAATTCAGTCACTTCCATGAACTTGACAAGTTTGTTGAAATTGATTTTAGATTTATCTTCTACGCTTCCAAGAGCCTCATACAAGCTCTGGTCTGTTGTTACAAGATTTACCTCACTTGATTTGCATAGTATCAGAGTGTCGAGCTTGTCATCCAGTTCCAGAAGAAACCTATATATTGATTCTGCTGTAAGATACATCCTTTGTTTTGTTTGTTGGTTGATACCAATCATGTTTTACACCTCATTTTTTCCTTAATTCTGAATAATTAAGCATCTTGCTAAGCCTTTCCTTGTCAGGAACAAGGTCTGTAAGATTTCCTCCAGATATTGTTGGATGTGTCTCCAGATACATTGCCCATTGCCTTATGGATTCAGGGTCATAAGGATCAACAAAATAATTAAGCCTAAACCAGATTGAAAGTTTTTCTCCATCTGGACTGCAATTACCAATCCTGCATTCAGTTGGCTTTACCTCATGTATTCTGCAATTATTCTTATCTTCAAGAAAGATGCACCTGCCATGAGGTCTGCCTTTCTGCCTTATTAGCTTTGGCCTAAGCCTGGTTGTATTGAACTTCTCAACTTCTTCAAGGTATTCTTCCTTCAGCACTTTTTCTGTTATCTTCAGGTACTCTGCAATCTTAGGTATATCAGAGTCAAGAAGTGCTCCGCTGCTATAACTGCAGCAATTGCCGCACTTAGAGCATTCTTTTCCAAGGGCAAGAGTTTCACCAATTGAAGTTGATCTTGTTATAATCATTTTTTTGCATCCTCTATTTTAGCATTCTTCTTTGTTATTATCATCATCTTTTGGGCCTTTGCTTATCTTGACTTTGCTGTGCCTGATTATCCTGCCACCCAGATTTGAGTGAAGCATATAGCCTGCCTGAAATTCTTCAATCACAGTATCTTTGGGCTTATCTGAATAATCTGCCATAAGGGCTTCATGAATGCATGGGTTAAAAATCTTTCCTAAGGCTTCAATCCTGCCAACATCCATTGATTCAAGCCCTGATACCATCTGAGAGAATATCAATTTTATTCCCTCAATAAAATCATCGCTCTTTGTCACATGCTTCAATGCAAGCTCAAAATTATCAAGTATTGGGAGAAACCTCTTAATCGTATCAATCTTAGCATATTCCCTGAATTCAAGATTCTCTTTCTCGCTTCTTTTTCTAAAGTTCTCAAACTCTGCCTGCAGCCTTTGCAAAGTTTCAGTCAGATCCTGTATCTTTTTTTCACTTTCAGAGGGTTTTTTCAGCTCTTTATCCTTTATTTTTTCTTTGTTTTTTTCTGTTTCATCTGTCATTTTTGCGCACCCACCTAAAAAACTTTTGCACAAGACTTTGACTAGTGGAAAAGTTTTTTACAGTGATGTTTTAAACTTGTCTTGTGATTTATTATGTTGACATTAAGCCAACCGTATCAATCTAAGATTGACAAGTAGTATTTAAATCTTTCGGGAAATATTTATAAAGTTAAAGGATTTTGTATAAAGGAATGAGGGCTGCAACATATAAAATAACAATAATTGATATGCGCAAACCAACTTCTGAGAATATAAACCTCAAACTCCAGTGGCTGGGGTCATCACTAGGCTTATTTGGGCTTAGAGATAAAGACAAATCCTGTTTCAGGCTGTTTATAGAGTTGCTGAAAGCTGCAAAAATAGGACACCTATATTCTTCTGATGATCTTGCAGCAAACCTTAAGCTTACCAGGGGAACAGTAGTGCATCACCTCAACCATCTTATAAAAGCAGGAATAGTCATAACTGAAAAAAATAAGTACATCCTCAGGGTTAACAACCTAACAGAACTTATTGAAGAACTTGAAGAAGACATGATGAGAGCATGCGCAAGATTAAAGGATGTTGCAAAAGATATTGACAGGAAATTAGGATTATGAATCTGATAGAGATTATAAGTGAACTATATTATCAAAGAAAGGGATTATTCTGTTTATCCAGGAGGAATCTTCAGTTTTGGGAGTAATCATTATTGCAGTACAGTCAGTCTCAGAGCATTCTTCAAGCACGCACCTTATAAATTTGAGCACAATTTCCTCATGATTATAGATTAGCAAAGTGCCAAGCGCATCAATCATGATGAATTTATCATGGTTGACACTCTTGATAAATTCACTGATTGCAATAGATAATCCTGTAAGATCTGCAGGATTGGATATATGGGTTACATTCTCTTCTTCAGCAACAGATATAAGGGCAGAAGAAATGCAATCTATAAATAATATATTTTTAAAATCGATGTTTTCTTTGCGGAGGATGTTTTTTACTGCATGCTGGGGCCTGTTAAGGCAGACATATGCACCAGGAACAGATTTTTTAGAAAATTGTTTTAGTACACTATTAGAAGTGCTTTGAATATTTTCAACATCAGTTATAACAAGAGAATTAATCTTTTCTGTGATACCTGAAATAGCCATATAGTTAAGGATTTATGTTGGTATTTAAATATTTATCGAATAAGGAGTGATTATGTTCAATTTGATAATCAGTTCACACTTTTAATATTCTTGTCATTTTCTTCGTTTTGGTGATATAAATGAATGGATTAACCAAAAAGAAACGAAAATGGATTATACACCAGTTCAGGACTGGAAAA
>JAYEPB010000127.1:0-8932 GCA_034723595.1 Nanobdellota archaeon | reverse complement strand
CAAAGGCTGAAAAGGAGCGCAAGAATATGAAAATGGATCAGGAGATTTAAATGGGGCTAAGTTTTGAGAATAATTGGTGGCTATGGCTGCTTTTGGCAATACCTGTAATTATTTACATGTATAATCTTGCTAACAAAAAGAAAAAGAAGTCTGCTATCAAGTTCTCTAACCTGGGGATAATAAAGAAAGCGTCATCAAAGACAATAAAAAGGCAAAGGATACTTTTCTATATCCTGCTTGGATCTATCATTTTTATTATATTGGGTCTTGCCGACCCCCATATTCCCCTTAAACAGGCAAAAGAAGGAGTCAATGTAGTTCTTGTGCTTGATGTTTCTGGCTCTATGCAGGCTACTGATTACAAGCCGACAAGACTTGAGTCTGCAAAATTATCAGCTAAAGTATTGCTGGAAAACCTGGAGGAAAATGATCACGCAGGAATTGTTATCTTTGAAAGCGGAGCTACAACAGCAGCATATATCTCCCCATTTAAGGAAAAAGTGATCTCAAAGCTTGAGCAGATAAATCCAAAAGAAGGAAGAACAGCAGTAGGCGATGGACTTGCACTGGGAGTTGATATGGCAACCTCAATCCCAAATAAGAAAAAAGTAATAATACTTTTATCAGATGGTGTTAACAATGCAGGTGTGATAAGCCCTGAAGAAGCTGTAAGTTTTGCAAAAGAAGCAAAGATAAAGGTTTTTACTATAGGCATGGGGTCTGAAGCTCCTGTTGTGCTTGGATATGACTGGTTTGGCAATCCCCAGTATGCAGAACTTGACGAGCAAACCCTGAGGAATATAGCGTCTATGACAGGTGGAGAATATTTTAAGACGATTGATGACAAAACCCTTAAACATGTATATGAGCAGCTTTCTGAAAAAATTGAAAGGGAGAAAGAACCAACAAGCATAAAAGATTATTTGATTGCTGCTGCTCTTCTGATGCTGGTGATTCAGTTTTATCTAAGATATGGAAGAAAGGTTATAATTCAGTGAAAAGTAAGAGGATCAATTGAAATGAAAGTGATAAGCAAAGGAATCAAGGGTAAAATGTTTTTGTTTATCCTGATGGTGCTGATAATTTTATTATTTACACAGGTTGCAGCAGCAGGAGAAGATATAACATTTTCCTTAAACCAATCTGAATATTATTTCATGATAGGAGCGCAGGCAATTATTCCTCTTGAAATAGAAAATACATATAATAAGGGTATAAGTGGTGTGTTAATCTATACCATTACACAGGAAATAACCCAGAAGGGTTTTCATTACTCCAACACAAATTCAAATTCAAATCTATTCTCAGTTGATAAAGGAGATAGTGTTGTTGAGATAGGGTTTGGCACATCTGAGGATCCTGCTGTGCTTAAAGTAAGCATGAGCTTTAATTATGAAGAGAAAGAAGATATGGTTGTTGATCTTGATGAAATCACAATATATTTTGTGCAGGATGAATCTCAGAAGCAGAATAAAGAAAATAAGATGGAAAGCTCTTCAGAAAAAGCAGAGCAACAGCAGCAAAACCAACAAGAAAACCAACAGCAGGAACCACAGGCTCAAGAGCAAACACAGCAAAGCATGACACAGCAGAAAGCGAATTCAATGCAACAGAATATGCAGCACGATATGAATTCACTGAAAAATCAGATTAATGAGGAAATGCAGGAAAAAGAACAGATGAAGCAGGAGTTTGGCAAGAATGTTGAAAAACAGGAGCAGTTCAGGGAAGCAAAGGAACAGCTTGAGAAGGAAGGATATACGCCTGAAAGCAAGGAACTGAATCCTACTGGCAATGAGTCTGGAGATTTTGAGTATAATTATAAAAAAGAAAACGGAGAGACTGCATCAATATCAGGCTCAATGGATAAAGGAGAAATAGATGAGATGATAAAAGAGACAAGTGAAGAAATGAAGGAGATGAAGCAGGCACTTGAAAATGATACTAAGTTTAAGGAGATGAAAGAGGAACTTGAGAAAAATGGATTTAATATGGAGGAGCCTGAAATCAGCAAAATGGCTACTAATGAAGCGCAGGCAAATGTTCCTTTCATGAATCCTGCCACTAACCAGACTGCGAATATAACTGCTGATTTCGTGAATACAACAAAAGAGCCTACAAATATACAGCTTCATGAAAATAATGGCAAAGGAATATGGGGTTTGTTATGGTTTTTTATTTTGGTGATGATTGCGATTCTTGGCATTTTGGCATATAATAAATTTTTAAAGAAGGATAAAAAGATTGTTCAGTTAAATGAAAAAACGAAAGAAAAAGAGAAGATAGATTATCGCAAAAATGCAAAAATGATTCTTGAGCAGGCAAAAGAACTTTTTGAAAAAGGAAGAAAAAAAGAAGCATACACAAGAGTATCCAAATCATTAAGATATTTTTATAAGCATAAGTTAGGCGCAGGAAAAGAGATGACAAGAGATATGGTCATAAGAGAACTGAAGGCACAAAAAAAAGGATATAAAAATGCAGCAGAATGCCTTGACTTGTGTGATCTTGTGAAATTCGCAAAGTATGAGGCAAATGAGAAAGATTTTAGAAAGATAGTGAATCTTGCTGAAGGGATGATAAAGTAAAAGGAAATCTTTATATAGGCACCAATTGGTGATGGTTTACTGTGAAAAAATCAATTGATGATTTAATGATAGGGTTATGCGAAAATCTTCCAGGGGAGTTTACTCTCTTTGAAAAAGATGGTTTTTGCCAAAAACCTAATAAAAGTTGTGAATATTGCAGAAAAAATGCAGATGATACTTATTTTTGTTATAAAAAGACTTATACTCCAGGCATGGAATTAAAGAGGGCTTAAATATAGCGATTTTTATAGAAAAAATTATAAACTTCCATTCTATACCTATAAGTATGGGAAGAATAATGAGTTATTTAAGAGATCTTGTGCAGATTAGGCTTCTGGTGAAATCATTGCTAGAAAGATATGCAAGAATCATAAAAAATAGTGTTAAACTTATGGAATATGTCTTCAGACTTATTCTCTTGTCTGTCAATTACCTGGCAGCATTGATATTGTTGCCTATTGTTGTATTTTTCATGACTCGCTTCATCACAAAGGATTACCTTATTCCTAGCATAGCTTCTATTGCGGCAGTGGGAGTCTATTTTATCTTCATGTCAAATTATTTTAGCAAAGGGATGCATCAGTTTGGAACAAATGCAAAAGAGATAAAACAACTCTCATACAGCATAGGTGTAGAACATAAGCTTGCATTGAGATCATTAAAGGAGGATAATATGAGTGGAAGCTTGTTTGTCCTTACCACAATCCTTATCCTTGCAGAATTCATTATTTTGCATCAGCTCCTGATAAAATTCGGGGTTGGCACCAAGATTAGAAATATTATACTTGGATTCATATTGCTCCAGATTATAGTGATCCTTATTGAATACTCGCGCGCAGGACACAAATTATTTGCGTTCAGATTGCCAAAGATAAAAGTTGCTAAAAAAATTAAGCAAGGTCTGAAAAAAACCATGCCTAAGAGCAGCAAGGAAGATAAGAAAAAAGAACAACTCTTGCCATCAAATTACAAGAAAAGCGATAATTTTGATGATTTGATAATAGACGTAGAACCTGAGGATGGGCTTGAGGACATAAATAAGAAGAAGCCTGAGGAAGAATAAAGTGAAAATCCTATGCAAACATAGGAGTATTATACCCAAGTTGTAATAAGATAGAACAAAATCAACAGATTGGATGCGCAGAAAACCCAAAACATTTTAAACATAAAAGCATTTCTGGTATAAAATTGAGGTGATGAGTTATGGCTCTTGAAAAAAAGGATATTGATGCACTAAAAGCGCTTGTCAAAAAAGAGATTGAGATTATAGATAAAGAGGGATCGACAATACTTCATCCAGGAATCGCTTTCCTCAGCACAGAAGAGAGATATGAGGATTACCTGAAAGATCTCCTTAAAAAACTCAAAGAATGGAAACACTGAAATGTCAAAAGTCCGTGACCACCACCAGTGAAACACTGGTGGCATGCTCGGTTTCGCCTCGGGTCACTCCCTATTGAGCATATTTAATACCTCTTGATTACACCAGTCACAGCTGGTGGTATAAAATATATTAAAGGAAACTAAAATGGATGATAAAGAAGAAAAACAGAAAGATACAGAGAAACAGAAAGATCTCCAGCAGAGATATATGGAAATGCAATATATGCAGCAACATCTCACAGAATACCAGAAACAGCTTGAAATGATTGATACGCAAATTGAAGATTGCAATCTGATTCTGGAGGGACTTGATGATATAAGCAAAAAGAAGTCTGGAGAGGATATGCTTGTGCCAATAAGCAATGGCATTTTCGCCAAAGCAAAACTTGATGACAACAGTTCACTTGTAGTCAATGTAGGAAGCAATATTGCTGTTGAAAAAAATGTTGATGGCGCAAAAGAACTTATCAGGAAACAGCAGTCAGAGATGGTAAAGACAAGGATTCAAATGAAAGAGGTAATCAATTCTATCACAGAACAAATGCAAGCGGTTGAAAAAGATCTTGCAGAAGTAATGCAGGGGACTTAAATATGTTTAAATTTCTTAAAGACAAACTTAAGAATACAATTTCTAAGATATCCAGTGATATAGATAAAGAAGGGGAAGAAGAAGTTGTTGAAGAGACTGAAGCAGTTATTGAAGAAGAAGAAGAGAAGAAAGAAGAAGAAGAAGTCCAGGAAGAAAAGAAAGAAGAGACTAAGGAAGAAGAAGAGAAAAAAAGCATATTCAAGAAGATTCTTCCTTTTGGAAAGAAAAAAGAAGAGACAGAGCCAGAAGAAGAAAAGAAGGAAAAGAAAGGAGATAAAAAAGAGGGTGTGAAAGAAGAGGAAATAGAAAAGCACAAAGAAGAAGAAAAAGAAACCGAGCCTAAGATAAAAGAAAAGGAAAAAAAGGAAGAACCTAAAGAAACCAAGATTGAAACAGCTGCAGAAGAAAAATATAAGAAAGATCCTGAAGAGAAAGAAGAATTAGCTGAAAAAGAAGCAAAGAAAGAAATTAAAGAAGTTCCAAAAGAAGAAAATAAAGGTATATTCTCAAAGATAAAAAAGGCGGTTGTTACAAAAAAAATAAATGAGAAGCAATTTGATGAGTTGTTCTGGGACTTGGAGCTTGCATTACTTGAAAATAATGTTGCTGTTGAAGTCATTGATAAAATAAGGGATGATCTTAAAGAATCTCTAATTGATAGATCAATTGCAAGAAGCCAGATTGAGAAGCATATAATAGATTCTCTTAAATCAAGCATAAATGATATACTGAGTGGTGAACAAATAAATATATTAGAGAATGTAAAGAAAAAGAAGCCATATGTCATGTGTTTTGTTGGCATAAACGGAAGTGGAAAAACAACAACAATAGCAAAAATGGCTTATCTTTTGAAAATGAAGGGCCTTACATGCTGTCTGGCTGCAGCAGATACATTCAGAGCAGCTGCAATAGACCAGCTTGCAATACATGCAGAAAGGCTGGGCATAAAGATAATTAAACACGATTATGGGGCTGATCCTGCAGCAGTAGCATTTGATGCGATTAAGCATGCTGAAGCTAAAAACATTGATGTTGTGCTTATAGATACTGCCGGAAGGATACATTCAGATGTCAACCTCCAGGATGAAATGAAGAAGATCATAAGGATTGCAAAACCTGATCTGAAAATATTTGTGGGAGAGAGCATA
Organism: Nanobdellota archaeon; assembly: GCA_034723595.1. GTDB lineage: Archaea > Nanobdellota > Nanobdellia > Woesearchaeales > JAGLGH01 > JAGLGH01. Next base: position 3,224 of record JAYEPB010000127.1, on the reverse strand, counting down.
ACTGGCAATGACTGTGTGGAGCAGGCAAAGCGATTCAATGAGTCTATTGATCTTGACGGAATAATACTCTCAAAAGCAGATATTGATGAAAAGGGGGGATCGGCACTATCAATATCATATGTCACTAAAAAACCTATTGCCTATCTCGGTACTGGCCAGGAATATGGAGACCTGGCTAAATTTGATAAAGAAAAAATAATGGCAAATTTGGGATTGTGAGTAAAAAATTTGCGTAGCAAACTTTTGAAATATAATTAAATATGGACCTTAGTTTTTTAATTCTTCATCCTTTTTAAACATATTTTTAGTTACACATACAATCCATTTCCAATGCAATGCCAAATGGATTAAAACAAGCAACCCCATAATAAGTCCGCTCAAATCATGCAAGATTGAAATATTTCTGATATGCAAAGTTTTGTAAGCAGAAGTTCCGAGTATCTTTATTAATGCAGGCCACTTAATCAACCCAGTGATAAAACAGATAAAAAAAGAGATTGCTAATCCAACATCAATCCAATAATTTAATTTTGTTCTATTCATGTTGTACGCCTTGTTGTTTAATATCTTCAGCAATGTCTTTAATTAATGCAGGTGAGAAAGCGTATTCTTCCCTTATATCTTCCAGAATAGTATCAACAGTATAGCTTTCTTCTAAGTTAAATTCAAGAATTATTCCTGACAGAAGAACTTCTGAATCTATTTCCCATAAATCTGCAACTTCACTAACTGTAAGAGATTTCATATCCTTTCCTTCAATCTCTACAGAATGTTCATGCAATTCATCATCATGCTCAGAAACACAACCAACAAGACCTATCAACAATACAAATCCTATTAATATCAATTCTTTTTTCATGTTCTTACCTCTTTTTGAATCTTTTTTAATAAAGAATCATATTCTTTATTATTTATTTTTCCAGATACCAGCCTTTTATCCAATATTTCTTTTGCAGTATATATTTCTTTTTGTTTTGAGTTTATTATAAACCACAAGATTAATACTATTGTGACGATGAAAAATAATACTTGTGTAATAATCATATATGTGAATCCGTTTCCATATGGCATTTTAGCATACCTCCATGCAGTGATCTATTATAATTGTTCACTTATCTATTATAATTTCTTATTGTGAAACCATACTTATTATTTATTGAAACTAAGATATACAATAAAAAAATAAACAATAAAAAAAGGAGAAGAATTATCTCCTCCCTCTTTTCTGTCCTAATTCAATGTTGTCGCAGTTTCCATCGCCATCTGAATCAATAAAGTTGTTTTGTTGCATCTTTTGACCTTGTCCTTTGCCTTGACCCATGCCTTGACCAAAGCCAGTTCCATCTCCTGGACCCTGACCATTATTTAAGCCAAGTTCTGCTCTTAAACTTGCAGCAGTTTCATAATCTCCGCTTTCTCCTGCTTCATGTGCTTTGACAAAATCTGCAAAATTACTTTCTGTTACTACATCTACAACTCTTGGATGCCTGCCATCTTCTGTCATTAATGCATACCACTCCTGGTAGTTTGGCTGATCAAATGCAGCTTCCATTGCTTCATGCCTTTCCTCATTATAGTTAGGGCCTTTTACTGAATAATCTCCTCTGTAAGCACTTACAAGACTTGTTGATGCAATAATACCAACAACCATAAGCGCCAACAAACCAAATATTGTTGCCTTTTTCATTTTTTACCTCTTGGCTGAAATCTTTTAGTTTCAGCCTACAGTATCGTATGCTTGAAACTATACATATTAATTTCTGAAACTATTGCATTTATGTTGATACTAAGTTTCAATATAATGAAACTATTTTGCATAAACGCTAGATTTATAAAGAACAAGTTTTATTTTGAAGACTAAGAGATTATTTGGATGGATTTGAAAATGAAAGATAATAGAAAAATAATTTTAGGAATGGGCATAGTAATATCCTTTGCTCTTTTAATTGTTTCAATCAGCCTATATTTTAATTATCAACATGATCTCAGGCAAGAATCCAGGCTTGACCATGAAGTAATTAGTGATATGCCTAGTGAAGAAATAATTGAATTATTAGACCAAAGAAAAGCAGAACAACCCCAATTTCACAGTTATTATTTATTGCCTTTTGTTGCTTTTATAGGACTATTAATAGGAACTTTAGTATATTACATAATGTCTGATAAAATAATCCATCAAGAGCAATCATTAAAGAAAAACTCAAAAATAATCCTAAATTTTCTGACAGGACAAGAAAAAAAGGTGATTGAAACACTAATGGAAAATGAGGGTAAAGTACAACAGTATGAATTATCCCATTTACCAAATCTGAATAAACTCAAGACACATAGAATATTAGTAAATTTAGAACAAAAAGGAATAATTCATAAAGAAAAACTTGGCAAGATTAATAAAATAGTTTTAAATAAGGAATTATATGAAGTATTGAAATGATTTTCGCTTTATTTCTTATTCTGACGTTTTTTCAAGATATGCATGCAAAGCAATATGGATAATACTATTATTGAAGCGGTTACTCCAAGCTTTGCCGAATTTATAAGATTTTGAGAATCTCCCATAGATAAGATAAAATTTCCAGTTATCTTATTATTATCTGCTGACACGATGATATTAGACCAATATCCGAATACTACATCCATACACTGATAATCTCCTTGCTGAATGAATCTGTAAGAATCAGTGTCTCCTGGCTTGAGTTGCTGGCTCTTGAATATCCTTACCCTGTCCACATAACAAGCTACCTGGTGAACCCTATCATCTGAGTTCTTCCAACTGATAATAGTATCTTGTGATATGACAATATTATCATTGCTAAATGCAGTCCTGAACATATCTATCATTAACTCTTTTTTAACTTGTTGAGTCTCTTTAACATGCTGTTCATTTTCTTCTGCTTCTTCAGTTTCTTCAGTTATCTCTTTAATCACTGCTTCTGATTCAACAGGTCTTTCGGGAATTGTGACTTCAGGCTGTAATTCGCTTTTTTCAGGTACGCAGGAGGTTAAAATAAGAAGAAATATTGTGCCACACAGAACTAACAAGATATGATTGAGTCTCATAATACTCACTCTAGCCTAGCATATATAAAAAGGTTGTTATTTGATTAGTTCTTTAATGTTTAATTTGGTTAGTTTTGTAAAATTTTCTTATTCGGCTTATCCTTTTGCCTATAATCAAGGCAAATGATTTAGCTGTTTTTGATTTTGATTTATCCAGCTGTGAT
>JAYEPB010000126.1:0-28451 GCA_034723595.1 Nanobdellota archaeon | reverse complement strand
ACTTATAATTGGAGTAATTGCTCAAAAGTAATTGGTGGCTATAACTTTTATGGTATGAATCCTAATCCTATGGATGACAATAACCATGGGACACACTGTGCTGGTATTGTTGCAGCAAATGGAGAGATTAAAGGTGTAGCACATGATTCTAATGTGATAGCCATTAAGGCTTGTGATTCAAGTGGTGGTTGCTATACTGCAGAGATAATAAAAGGCATTGAATACTGCACAGATAATGCTGCTGCTTATAATATTTCAGTCATAAGCATGAGTCTTGGCGGTGGAGGCTATAGCAACTATTGTGATAATGTTAGTGAGTATTCAGGTCTTGTAAGTGCAATAAATTCAGCAGTTGCAAAAAATATCAGTATAATAATTGCTACTGGAAATGACGGATATAGCGATAAGATAAGTGGACCTGCTTGTATTCAGAATGCAACACCAGTAGGCGCAACAGAGAAAAATGATAATTTTGCAGGTTATTCAAATCGCAATGAACTAGTCCAGTTATTTGCCCCTGGTTCAAATATCAATGCAACAAAATATCCTAATGGAGGATATACTCTTAAATCAGGAACTTCTATGGCAACACCTCATGTTGCTGGAGCATTTGCTATCATTAATCAATATCTTAAATTGTCAGGACAATCAAAGACACCACAGAAGATTGAAAGCATTTTTAATAGAACTGGGAAGCAGATTTATGATTCAGCATCTGGGCTGAATTATTCCAGAATTGACCTTTATGAAGCTTTGCTAGAACTTGATGGTGGACCTAATATAACAATCACATCTCCAGAAGCAGATTATATTTCAACAGATGATTCTGTTTTGATAAATATAACCTCTGATGAAAACCTCTCCAGCGCAATGCTGCATATAGTAGATCCTTCAGAGAACATATCAATGGATGGTTCTGGGACTTCATGGTATTATAATCTCAGCGGAAATGGATCTATAACTTTCTTTGTCACAGGAAACGACATAAACGGATTCCCAGGAGAGTCTGAAAACAGATCAATATTCCTCAACAACTCTGCTCCAAACATAACACAAACAAGCCCTGCAACAGAAATAAATATCTCCGAACCTAATAACCAAACTTTTTCAATCAATTATACTAATGACGGTCCTTCGCTTTTAATTGAATGGTATCTTAATTCTACCCTTATAGCAAACGAAACAGCTGAATGGAACTTCACAGGCAATTATTCTTCAGCAGGAAGCTATAACATCACAATAAGCATAAACGATTCTGTCCTTCAGGATGAGCATTCATGGATCCTTAATGTGAATGATACCCCATCCTTATCAATCCTCTCTAAATATCCTGATAATGATTCTGTGGTGATTGATGAGCCTGAAACTACATTGTTTAATATTAGCTTTACAAATCTTGATGATAATGCTCTGATTATATGGTATCTTAACAACACAGCACAACAAGCATATGAGAACAGCACAAATTATAGTTTTGGCGGCAACTACTCCTGTGAAGGAAATTATACAATCAAAGTGGAGATAAATAACTCTTATGATTCAGTCTTTAATCTATGGAATTTAACTGTCTTAAACATTACCCAGGACTTAACCCCACCTGACTTGACAATTGAATCACCTGAAAACGGAACTATATCAACAGCAGACTCAGTTTTAATAAATATAAGTTCTAATGAAAACATATACAACACCACACTGCATCTCATAAATACTTCAGAAAATATATTGATGACTGGCTCAAACCAGAATTGGCATTATAATCTAACTGGTAGCGGGTACATCACATTCTATATCTGCGCAAATGATTCAGCAGGAAATACAGGATATACAGAAAACAGAACAATATTCCTAAACAATTCAGCTCCAAACATAACACAAACAAGCCCTGCAACAGAAATAAATATCTCCGAACCTAATAACCAAACCTTCACTATTAATTATACTGATGATGGCCCATATACATCAGTAAAATGGTATCTCAATTCCACTCTTACAGCAAACGAAACAACTGAATGGAACTTCACAGGCAATTATTCTTCAGCAGGAAGCTATAACATCACAATAATCATAAACGATTCTGTTCTTCAGAATGAGCATTCATGGATTCTTAATGTAAATAATACCAATAAGCCACTTTACTGGCTGCATTCTTTCATCAATCTAACATTAGATGAAGATAGTTCTATAACCTATGATGTAAATGCTTCTGATGATGAGAATGATCCAATAACTTATTCTCTAAATACGACTAATACAACTGAAATTTCAATAGACAATGATACTGGATTGATTAATTTCACACCTGCCCAGGACTGGAATGGACTATTGGCTATAACAATTACTGCAAGCGATGGAGTAAATAACATAACTGAAGAAATAGTATTTAATGTAACCCCTCTAAATGATGCTCCTCAGTTCACTTTAACATACAATGCTGCATATAATGAGACTGAAACAATTAATATCACAGTAAATGCAACAGACATTGATAATGATAATCTGACATATGGAATAAATGATACCAAATTCACTAACATTAATGATTCATTTATATGGAATACGACATACCAGGATTCAGGAGATCATTATTTCAAAGTCAATGTCAGCGATGGCAACCAGGTAACAGAAACAGTCATCAATATAACAATCTTAGACCTAGAAGATGTTGATAATGACGGCATCAATGACACTGAGGATTATTTAGTAGGAGAGGCTGACACAATAATATCAAACATTTCATTGAATATATCAATTGGTAATTTAACAAACCTATCACAGGAATTTAATGGAATCCATGAGATAAATATATCATATAATACTTCAAGTTTGTTGGAATTTAATTGGACTTTCAGCAATACAAGCATGCTTAATTTGTCTGGTATAACCCTGGAAAAGCAGCCAACTAGCGCAAGTTCTGGCTATCTTCTTATCAAAGGTCTTAACCTCACATCCCAAGCCAGTACAAAGACTATATATGTTGCAAAGCTTAATACAAGCATTCCAAGCATTTGCATAAAAGATGCTGAAATAGAATCCATAAATAACATTTCATCTTTCTGCAATGAAGATGATGAAACACCTATAACATGCCCAGGCAGTTCAGGTGATTACAATTGCAATTTAAGTGATGATAATAATACATTTGTCATAACTGGACTGTCTCATTCAGGCGTAAGACAGCAGACATATTGCGGAGATGACACAAAAGATGGAGATGAAGAATGTGATGGCAGTGATTTTGGAAGTGAAACCTGTGCCACTAAAGGCTATGATCTTGGTACTTTAAATTGTAATAGCGATTGCATAATATCAACAACTTCATGCTCAAACCGATATACTGGCGGAGGGGGCGGAGGAGGAGGAGGCGGAAGTACAGCCGTAGCCACAGTTCCGAGCGGGCCAAAGTATTCAAGATATTTCAGTTATCTTGGAGCAGGAGTATTAGAGATACCTATAGCTGATCAAAGGATTCCTTTAAGAAATTTCAAGTTAAGGACAACAGGACCAAACAACCTTATCAGCTTTGTGTTCCAGCGGGTTGATGACATATCTTTTATAGAAAACCCCTTAAGAAACGCATATCACTATATGAGGATAGAAGCAGAAGGAATTGATAATACAACAATTTCTTCAATTTCTTTTGAATTCAATATCAATAAATCCTGGTTTGATTCGCAATATAACAAAGATAAAATATATCTGGAGAGATATTATAATAATGTATGGGAAAAACATACAGCAAGATTCCTTAAAGAAGTGAATAACACTTATCTGTATAAAGCAGAGACTAATGGCATGTCATATTTTGCAATAACAGCAGAACAGGTTATAATAGAAAGACCAGCACCAGTTGTTGTTGAAGAAGAAGAGAGAATAAAAGAAAGAGAAGCTGTAATTGAAAAAGCTGAAGAGGTTCCATCTGAACCAGCATCTGAAGAAATACCTGGAGTGATAGAGGTAGAAGAAGAGAAAGGTCATGGATTCTTCTCAAGAACATGGAAAAAATTCTCTAATTTAATAGCAAGGAATATTATTGTGACATTATTGGTGATTATTGTCTTTGCGCTGCTTGGAGGCACAGGATTTAATATGTATTATTATTACATCAGCACCCTTAAGCAAGGCGAGGATGACGAAAGCGAAGAAGATTATGAAGAAGAAAAGAAACAAAAACAAAATAAAGCTAAAGACAAAGCAGCAGGTACAGCTAAAAATGAACATGTAAATGACTGGGCACAAAGGCATGCAAAAAAAGGCTTTTCTATTGATGAGATAAAAGGTGCACTTGTCAGCAGAGGTTTCAGAGATGAAGATATTGATAAAATAATATTCAGCTTAGGAGAGAAACCTGGCAAGAATAAGTTTATTAAAAAGATAGGAGAGATTAAGAAAAAGATAAGAAATTTCTGGGTTATTCATATTATTCTTAGAAAGAGATAATTTGTTTATAAATCTTATCATTGACTCTCACAAGCTTTTTGGTCTTTACCGCAACATATTCCCCCTTAACTGCCTGATTAACTTGCTTATGGTTTATCTCAATAGAATCAGCCTTTTGCGAAAATACGCCTGTTGTAGGACCCTGGAACATGATTTCATCTCCTTTATTGAATTCATTGCTCTCAACCTTTATTTCTGCAACACCATGCTTCTTATAGTAGTTCTTTACAACCCCTACATATTCTTTTCTTGTTGTTGCTTTACTTCCATAGCTGTCTGTCCATTCATTTATTGGTTTGCCCATAAAGAAACCTGATGAAAAACCCCTATGATATACTCTTTTAACTTCATCAACTAGCTTTTTCTTTAATACATCAAACTCTTTTTCAAATCCATTTTTGCTCTTATTCTCAAAATAGAAATCTATTGCTTTCCTATAAGCAGATGTCACAGTCCTCACATATTCTGGGCTTCTGTTTCTTCCTTCTATCTTTAGGCTGTCAACTCCTGCTTCTATCAACTTTTCTATAAATGGAAGCACGCAAAGGTCTTTTGGGCTGAGAAGGTAATTATTGCCAATGACAAAACTGTGCTTTTCTTCAATGTCAGTTATCTTGTATTCTCTTCTGCAAGGCTGGATACATTCTCCCCTGTTAGCTGACTTCCCGAACTGAAACTGTGACAAGAAGCATCTTCCGCTGATAGATACACACATTGCTCCATGAACAAACACTTCAATCCCTATCTCTTTTGCTTTTACTCCAAGAGCTTTTTTCAGCTCTTTCCTTATTCTTTTTATGTCCTCAATAGAGCATTCTCTTGCAAGGACAAACCTTTTGATTCCAAGAGTCTCATAGAAAAATATTATTGATTGTGAGTTTGAGACAGACATCTGTGTTGAGATGAATACAGGAATCTTCTGTTTGTTTGCTTCTCTAATTACTGCCATGTCCCAGCAGATTACAGCATCAATTCCTGCAGCTTTTGCTTTGGCCAGTATTTTTGCTATGTTTTTGATTTCTTTTTCATATACAACCGTGTTCAGGGCAAGATATGCTTTCACATCATTTTTGTGACAAGTTTGAGTGATCTTTTTTAATTCAGGTATTGCAAAGTTCTTTGCTCCAGCCCTCATATTGATGCCTTTTATGCCAAAATACACAGAATCACAACCAGCATCTATAGCTGCCCTTAAGCTAATCCAGTCTCCTGCAGGTGCCATGATTTCTGGCTTTGTCTTTTTCATTTTTTAAGCTTTTTTTATGATCTTCACAATCCCTTTATCTGCATCAACTTCTACATAATCACCTGTTTGTAATAAGGATGTAATATATTTAACTCCTACAATACAGGGAATTCTCATTTCCCTGCTGATAATCACAGCATGGCTTGTGATCCCCCCTTTTTCTGTTATTATTGCTTTTGCTTTATTCAGGAAAGGGACAAAGTCAGGAGTTGTATTGGATGTAACCAATATCTCATTGTCTTTTAGCTGACTCAATTCTTTTATAGTTTTAAGAACATTCACAATACCTGTTACTTTTCCTGTATATGCTGTTCTTCCATAGAAAGTGTATTTTTCTTTAGAGATGTCTATTGACACGATTTCCGTCTCTATTTTATTTGCTTCTTTTCCTTCATAAATATTATTATTGCCTTGATGATGATAGAACAGCACATGCTCTTTTCTCTTATTGAGCTCTTGTTCTGAAATTATCTCTTTATCTATATTGAATATCTCTTCTGGTTTTAATAAAAACATCTTTTCAGAATTAAATCCTTTCCTGCTGCCTATTTCCTTTAATAGGTTATTAATATGATAACTTACTTCCATAAATATCTTCTTTCTTGTATCCTGAACAAATGCAAGGAATTCAATTATATCAGCCAATATTTTTAGCTTCTTATATTTATCCTCTTTTAATGAATCTAAAAATTCTGTCTTTTCGTTAATATTTTCTTCTTTTTTTATTTCCTTTTCAGTTTTTATCTCTTCTTCTGTTTCTATTTTTAATTCTTTTAACCTATTGATAAAATATTCTTTATTAAGATATTTTGTATCAACATAATTATTTTCCAGCCAGAAGTATTTCTTAACATGAACTTCTAATAAATCATTAAAATTTTTCTCCCTGGAAATCTTAAGCAGTTCTTTTTGTTCTCTTTTCAAGAATGATTCTTGGGATGTTGAAAGAAGATTAATAACTTTATTATATTGTGACCTAAAATGTTTTTTAATTTCTTTATCTAATGCTTTTTCAACAAAATCAATAGAGATTTCAGGAATAGTGATAAATGCTATATATTTTATATAATGATTATAGACCTCCCTGTACAAATTAGTTAATCTTTTCAGGCTGGCATCTTTATATATTTCAAATTCTCTTGTAGAATGCAATAATTTATCACCTCGCTGCATTATTATTTGCTTGGTTTTCTCCAAGAAAAAATAATCCTCTAAACAAGCATTCAACAAAGCCTGAGCCCCCTCTCTTATATCATCTTCTGAATAACATGCTCTATATGAATAAACACCTTTAACAGAACCAATCAAATCCCTGACCTTCCTTTTATAATATACATTATGTTCTTTTAAAGATTCAATAAGAGCATATCCAACATAAATAGGAATTCTCTGATTTGGCACATCATGATACCAGTTGATTATTTTGTCTGGAGCCAAATTTCTCTCCAGAATCTTTATTGGGTTATGGTTAATAGATGGGATCTTTTCTAGTGTAGTAATCGGCCTGCTTTGCACAATATAAAATCTTCCTTCATCTCTGGCAAATTCAACATCAACAGGGAAAGTAAAATGATTTTCAATCCTTACAATCAGCTTTGAAAGTTCTATTATCTCTTTATCAGATAATACCTGCTTCTTGGCTTCTTTTTCTGGAAGCTTTTTCCATTCATTGTCACCAGAGGCAGATCTAATCATGGCTTTGCTCTGTATATTGATTTTCTTATCCAATATCAGCCAGCCTTCTTTTTCAACAACATAGCTGTCTGGCGTTATCTGACCTGAAACAATAGCTTCACCAAGCCCAAGCCCAGCTTCTATGATCAGCTGATTCCTGTCCTGCGTGACAGGATGAACTGAGAAAGCTATTCCTGCAACTTCACTTTCTATCATCTCTTGCACAATCACTGCAACAGAGATATGATCCTTATGCAGATCCTTATGAAATCGGTAGAATATTGCCCTTGGCGTAAACAAAGATGCCCAACATCTTTTTACATTTTCCAAAAGACTCTTTTCAGTTGTATTAAGATAACTCTCAAGCTGACCTGCCCATGCAGCAGCAGCGCTGTCTTCAGAAGTTGCGCTTGACCGAACAGCAACAAAAGGCGCATCCAGTTCTTTGAATGACTGCCTGATTTCATCATTTATCTCCTCAGGTGTTTCTGAATCAAGAATAAGATTATTAATCTTCTCTGATGCGTTTTCAACAGTGTGAATCTTATTGATATCAACTGAATGCAGTATAGAATCTATCTCTACCTTGAGTTCAGTCTTTTCAAGAAAATAATCAAATGCAGTAGAAAGGACAACAAAACCTTTAGGCACAGGAACGCCTGCTTTAATCATCTCACCAAGCGATGCACCTTTACCCCCAGCTAGGGATACATCATCCTTATCCAAAGATGATAATGCTTTTATAAATCCCATATTATCCACTAAGAATACCATATAATTAAAATAAGTTTCGTTTTACAAAAGATCTTTTTTGGAAATCTTCTGTATATCCTCATAAATCCCCAAGGGAAAGAAGTCATTGAAAATTTGGTCAATCATCAAATATATCTCATAATCAATAATATTATCCCTAAATAAAGAATGCGCCTGATTAATAAATCCCCTTAATTCAGAAATATCTTTAACCACTATAACGCACATTAAATCAAATTCATCGTCAATAAGATATTGGCCATTTGTATTTTTATGCTGTCTGATAAAGTTTATTATCTCTTTCTGTTTTTGCCGATTTGTCTTAATCAAAATAACATAAGGCTGAAAACCAAGTTTAAATATATTAAAATTAGTGAAAAAACTCAGAATTACTCCATTTTCTTCCAATTTGTTTATCCTTTTCTTTATTGCTTCTGCTGTAATTTTGCATTGATTAGCAATACCAACCAATGATTCGCGGGAGTTATTCTTGAGAACATTTAGAATCTTAGCATCTATTTTATCTAGTTTTATTATTTTCTTATTGTGTGTTTTAGTAATTTTCTTTTTGTTCCCAGCAAATAGCTCATAATTATCAAAATAATAATCGACAATTGGAAGAACTTTTAGGTCTTTAACTTTCATTGTTCTGTTAACTTCACTAATAATTTCATTTAGATGCTCTTGATTTTTGCTAAAAACCATCCATAAAATATTAAATTTATGTGCAAGTTGAATAACAGCGCAGGTAAATTTACAGCAGCTTAGTTTTTCTGCATAAATCAATTCATTTTCTTTCCCTATCTCTAATAAGATAGTATGGAATTTGTAACCAGCCCTGATCAGATTATAATAAGCAATGTATTGCAGAATTATTTTATTTCCTTCCATTTGTCTTATTCTTTGCAAAACAGCTGGCTTAGATATTTTCACTATTTTAGAGATTTTAGAAATAGAACTTCTGGAATTATTTATCAGCATCTGGAGAATTACCTGGTTCTTTTTATCAAGATCAACCCTCTCTTCCCTCCTCTGCATTAAGATTTGTCCCTTCATGATTAACAAAAACAACAATTCATTTAAATATGTTTGGGTTTGTTAATAAAAACAGAGTCAAATATTAAATAATTCCTCCCAAATCCATCTTAATATATAACCAAACAAAATCAAACAAGAAAGGGAGGAATACAAAAATGGGAACAGAACCTAAAACAGAATCACTGGAAACAATCACATATCTAATGAGGCATGGCTATAAACTGCTTGAAGGGGCAGACAGCGTAAAGGCTGATATGAAAACAGGTGACATTAACGGGATTCAAATAGATAAGACCATGAATGCTTTAGAAAGAGGAATCTTAAGTGATATAAATGATAATCCCTTGACTGAGATTGATACAAGCGGAAGATTCAGAAGTGATTCAACAGGTAAATTATTAAAAAGGATGTATGAAGAAACTCATGATAATACAGTCAAACTACATAAAGATTATAGTTTCAGTGATATAATATTATTATCTGAGGATGATGCTGGAGATAATCCTTATTTTAATAATTCTACAATCGATTCTTATTCAGATGGCTCTGCATCCTGGTTTTTAAAATCTATTTTTGATGATAAAATCGCAAAATGGGCTATAAGTAAAGCAGAAGATGGAGTAAATGAGTGGGAGCGCCTGAAGATGTTTTTTATGTCTGATCCTAATTTAAAAGGCAAAAAGCCAATTTCTGAAGATACTTTTGGTGCATCAATGCCTGCTTATGAAATCGGAGAAAGGGGATTTTCAAGTTTGTATTCATTAGTTTACACAAGCGCCTTAAGAAAAGGCAATGATGACAAAAACCTATCTAATACAGCAGTTATAAGCCATAGCGCTATTATTGAACCAATTATCGCCTATGCAATGTTTGATAGAATAACCTGCAATTCAAAAAGCAGAGGAACACCAGTGCGTGATATGTTTTATGAGATTCTGCATGATTTTATTACAGAGAAAGTTGGTGATAAACAATGGGATTTTACAGAATATGCCAAGATAGGCTGGGAAAATGCTTCAGAAACAAAACTAGAAAAAGAGACAGAATCAAAGGTTAGCAGCATATCTGGTTTCAGAGGATATAATCTATGAGTTGGATTCGGGAAGCAGGGGCAAGTAAATATTTTGCCCCACTTATTGCTGAATTGCTTTTTTCAGAGAATATTTACAAGATTCAAAAAGAACTTACAGGTATTTCTGAGAATCTTCTTGCTTTTGTATCTGAAGAAAAAGAGGACGGAAGCCATGTTAATCACACTATGTGGCATAAGGAGAATATTGATAGAATCAGCAATCATATGTTGAGAATTATTAAAGCAGAAGATAATTTTCTTCCTAGTTTTATTGCAAAATTTTTAGAAATAAATAAATTGCATCAACAGGAAATAGATAATAACAATCTTAATAATCCTAAAACAATAATCAAAATGATGGAAGAAGCTGCTGGTTTTATGCTTATTACTCAACCTCATTGCGTAGAGAAGATTGAGCGAGAAATTTTAAATTATCTTTATGAACTAAAAACGCAGAAGTCACCTCCAGAGATTTTAAGTTTATTAACACAACCAGAAGAATTATCAACTCCAACAAAGGAAAGACTGGATTTTCTTAGGATATTGATTGGATTTAATTATGGATGGATTAGTGAAGAAAGGATTGAAAATCATTTTAAAAAATTCAAATCCTGTTTCATGAGTGAAGCAGCTGATCATAATCAAAATATTGATGAAAAATGGCTAAAAAACAAAGTTACTGAAGAATTAAAAAATAAAGAGATAAATTACTTCAAAAAAGAGTATGATTCAATTGTGCAAGGAATTAAAGATTTAAAAGAAAGAAAAAGAGAAGTTATTAGTAATTATAATCTCTCTGAGCAGATACTAAGATTCTGTAAAGCGCTGAGAGTATTTGCTTATTATCGTCTGGAAAGTCATTTGATTTGGATGGTTTGGTTCTTGCAGATGTCTAATTTAGCTAAGAAAAAAGCCAAAGAACTAGGAGTTTCTGAAACAGTTATAGAAAACATGCGCCTGCATGAATTTATAAAAATAAATACAAAAAAAGCTTTAGAAAAACATCACAGAAGAATCCCAGATAATAAGATAAATCTGTTTGTTATTCACATTGATAAGAATTATAATCATAGTGTTTTATTTGAAAAAGAAGCAAAACAATTCTTAGAAGAAAATAATGTAAGATTGCTTCCGCCAAATTTAGATTATCTCAAAGGAAATACTGCTTATCCAGGCAAAGTAGTTGGAAAAGTTAAATTGATTGATGAAAGCGAATCTCTTGGAAAACAAATGGCTAATATGAAAGAAGGAGATATATTAGTTGCCTGGCAGACAAAACCAAATATGCTTCCGGCAATCTTAAAAGCAGGCGCTATTGTTACAAATGAAGGTGGAATAACATCTCATGCTGCAATTGTTGCCAGAGAATTTAAAAAGCCATGTGTAATGATGACCAGATGGGCTACAGATTTCTTAAAAGATGGTGATTTGGTTGAAGTTGATGCAGATAAAGGGGTTGTAAGAAAAATAAAATAGAATAATATCATTCCAGAACTCCACCTAAATCATGATTGTTGTAATATTCAATACTTTTCAAATTCCGCCATTCTCTCATCCCCAGAAAGATTTTCTTCATCTATTTCATATTCTACCATTCCGCTCTCTTCTTTTAATTCTGCCACTTCACTTTCTTCCCTTGTTTTTGCCACTTCGCTTTCTTCTTTTGCTTCTTCTTTCTCAGGTAGAACATCCCCAATATTAATAATGCTTTTCTGAAGCGCATGGCTGTCGTCATACCCTATCCTGAGGCATGCTGTATTTACCCAGCATTCTATAAATGGAAAGTTTTCAAGCTGGCTGAAATCTATTGTATCTGCGACAAATGAATAGAACTTCTTATCTGGATATTTTTCTTCAAGCTTTGCTCTTGCATCTGGAGTATATTGTCCTGTCTTTACTGATATGAGAATCCCAATGTGATCAAATGACATGAATTTAAGATATGCTCCCTTTTTTCTTTTCATCATCTGATTAATATCGCTAGTATCCAACCTATCAAATTTCTCACTAAAAGGATCATATGCAAAAACTGGCTTATTATTCTTTATTACCAGCATCTTTGGGTGGAAAATGCCATCTCCTATATATAAGAACGCATCTATGTCTTCTTCAATCTTTTCTACATCGCACCCGAGTATCTGCCCAGGATATCTTGACCTTGCACCCTGATAGAGAATCACTTGTCTGCCTGTCTTTTCAATCATTTCTTTTATATCTTCAATATCTCCTGCAAACTGTACTGTTGCAGCTAATGCTATCCTGTCTGGGAGTTTGAATATAATCTCTTTAGGTATCTTAAGACCTTTAGCCCTTGCTTCTATGAATAATGTCTTCATATTTAGCAATATATAAGTGGATGTTTAAAAATCTTTGTTTCTGATTTTACCTATCTCATTTAACCTGCTAAACCTAGATTCATAAAGAATAGCTGCTTTTTTGTTACTGATGATGTTACTTTCAAGTAGTTTTTAGAAAAGTATAAAAATGAACTTAATTTAACAAATCCTAATAGGTGTTCCCCATGGCAAACATAGATTTAGGTAAATTAGAAATAGGGTTTTACAAATTGCTGAATGATTCAGATTATGAATTTGATATCCCAAGCAAGGTTCAGATATACTTATGCGGAATGATAGATCGGGCTTTTAACCAGGACTATACAGGTGATTTAAATAATTATATTATATCCAACATGAAAGAGCTTGAATCAAGAGTCACAGAATTAGAATCTGATTCAACAGACTCCATGAAATGGGGAATAGCCTTAACAAAAATATATAAAATAGGTAAATACAGTGGTGAATTTCATACAATGCATCCCCTGCTCCAGGATAAGATTCTTGATGATATTACATTGCCTCAGACATGTTTTAGATATGCAAAACAATTTGCAGAGAGATTAAAGAAAGAGGAAGAAAGTGAGATTTTTGGCATGTTTATCGATGGGTTCCAGGACTATACCCAGGTTCTGCACAAGTTCACAAATTTAATTAATTCAGGGGAGCTTAGATTGACAAAAGAGGATTATAATCAATTCAAGAACTTCCTTATAGCTGAATACAATGAGAAAGAAAAGAATTCTGCAATAAGAATTCCAGATATACAAGAAGAGCCGATTAATAAATTTATTATCTAAATGATCAAATTAAAGCAAAAACCAAATACACCAACACAGCTAAAAAAAATCCTCCATCCAATAGTAGATGAGTGGTTCTTCAGCAGATTCAGCTCTTTTTCTCAACCGCAACTTTTTGGAGTCCTTGACATACACTCAAGAAAAAACATTCTTATCAGCGCTCCAACAGGCTCGACCAAAACAATCACAGGCTTCCTGTCAATCCTCAATGAGCTTATAGACTCTGACCAGAAAGGACTGCTTGAAGATAGAGTATATTGTATCTACATAAGCCCATTGAAAGCATTGAACAATGACATAGAGAAGAACCTAAAAGAACCATTAGAAGAGATGGAAAAAATTGCAGGCAAAAAGCTTAACATCCGCATTGCTGTCCGTACTGGAGACACAACACAATCACAGAGAAGCAGAATGCTTAAGAATCCTCCTCATATTCTCATAACAACTCCTGAAAGCATTGCAATCCTATTATCCTCACCAAAGTTTCGCGAAAATCTTAAAAATATCCAATGGTGCATAATTGACGAAATTCATGCAATAGCTGACAACAAGCGCGGAGTGCATCTATCACTCAGCCTTGAAAGGCTTTCTCACCTATCTGATCACATGGCACGAATTGGCCTGAGCGCGACAGTAGCACCGCTTGAAAAAGTTGCGCAATTCCTGGCTGGAGACAGGGATTGTGAAATTGTAGACATCAGATATCTAAAAAATATGGATCTCCAGGTATTAAGCCCTGCTCCAGATTTAACTAACATTTCACACAAAGAATTGCATCGCAAGATGTATGAACTTATGGACAACCTTATCAGCAAGCATAAGACAACATTGATATTCACAAACACAAGAGCAGCCACAGAACGTATTGTTGACCATCTTAAGGCTAAGTTTCCAAAAAAATACTCGGCTAACATCGGAGCCCATCACGGCTCGCTCTCAAAAGAGCATAGGACAAATCTTGAAAAAAGGCTGAGACAAGGAAAACTAAAAGCTGTTGTTTGCTCAACCAGCCTTGAGCTTGGCATAGACATCGGATCTATTGACTTAGTGATATGCCTGGGAAGCCCAAAATCTGTAGCAAGGGCACTGCAAAGGATGGGAAGGTCTGGTCACAGGCTTCATGAAACTACAAAAGGCAGATTCATCGTGATGAACATGGATGATCTTGTAGAATGCTCAGTGATTCTCAAATCAGGCATTGAAAAGAAAATCGACCAGATACATATACCCCAGAACTGCCTTGATGTCCTGGCGCAGCAGATATTTGGCATGGCAATTGATCAGAAATGGGACGTAGACAAACTATATAGCATTATCAGGAAAAGCTACTGCTATAGAACTCTTAAACATGAGGATTATCTGGCAGTTCTTGATTATCTCAGCGGCAGATTCACATCACTTGAAGACAGGCATGTATATGCTAAAATCTGGCATGACAAGGAAGAGAATATGATTGGAAAAAAGGGAAGGTTGGCAAGAGTCATATACATGACAAACATCGGCACAATCCCTGATGAGACATCTGTGATAGTCAAACTTGGAAACCAGCCAATAGGGACAATAGAAGAGTCATTCCTTGAAAGGCTAAAACCTGGAGACATATTTGTGCTTGGCGGAAATGTATATAAATTCAGCAATGCCTCAGGCATGGTAGCAAGAGTCACTGCATCAGCAGGAAGACCCCCTACAGTTCCAAGATGGTTCTCTGACAGCCTGCCGTTAAGTTTTGACCTTGCCATGGATATAAGCAGATTCAGAAGGCTTATGGAAGATAAGTTTAATCACAATAAGACAGGGAAAGAAATAATCAGCTTTATCAATAAATACCTTTATGTTGATGATAATGCAGCAAACGCTATTTATGAATATTTCAGACTGCAATATAACTATGCAGAGATTCCTACTGACAAAGAGATAATCATAGAGCACATAGATGATGGCAGAAGCAAGAAAGTCATGTTTCATACGCTTTACGGAAGGCGGGTCAATGATGTTCTCTCAAGAGCAGTCGCTTACATAATAGGAAAGACAGAACACAAGGATGTAGAGATAGGGATAAATGATAATGGATTCTACATCAGCTATCAAAAAAAAGTGAACGTGATGAAAGCTTTCTCAATGCTGCGCTCTGATAAGATTGATTTGTTGAGCAGGATTGCAATAGATAAGTCAGAGATCCTCAAAAGAAGGTTCAGGCATTGCGCAGGAAGATCTCTTATGATATTGAGGAATTACAAGGGAAAACAAAAAAGAGTAGGCAGGCAGCAGGTAAGTTCCATGATTCTGATTAGCGCTGTCAGGAGAATATCTGATGAATTTCCAATACTCAAAGAAGCAAGAAGAGAAGTTCTCGAAGATCTTATGGACCTAAAAAATGCAAAAAAGATTGTCAGACATATTGAAGACGGAAAAATAAAACTCAAAGAAATATTCAACACAATCCCAAGCCCATTTGCTTTTAATCTTATCCTACAGGGTTTTGCAGACATACTCAAGATAGAAGATAGGATGGAATTCCTGCGGAGGATGCAGCAGCAGGTAAAACTCAAGATAGCGCTTAAGAACAAAGAACCAATTGAGAAAAAAGATATACCTGATCTCTCGCATGAACCATTATCTTATTCTGCATTATGGGGAGAGGATGCAGAAGAAAAGAAAAAAGAATATAAATATAAAAAGCCTCAATACAATATTCCTGCAATAAAGAAGAAAGGAAATAAAGAAAAACCTGAAGAGCCTAAACCTTCTTACAAAGAGCAGTTATATGATGACCTTAAGAAAGCTGCTAACAGAATAGGACTTGACTCAATGCTCAGGCATGAATGCGAAAGGATCATAAAAGGCGAGACATCAGGATTCAAAAAGCCTTTCATAGAATGGCTTGAGAATCTTATTGAGGGGGAAGTGCCTGATATCTGGAGCAGGAAACTTGTCAGCATGTTCAGGAATAAGATAAAGATTATTAAATAAAGCGAAAATCCTTTGGATTTTATCTCTTCTTCCTAATCACAATCAACCCGCCTAAGACAACAACCAGCCCCAACCCTAAAGTGATTAAACTAAACTCAGGAATCTCTACACTCCCAATAGTAACATTGTCAAAAGCAGTCAAAGTGCTAAATCCTCCCTTGATGCATGTGACATTATATTCCTTTATTCCTCCTGTTATAAATGTTCTATTGTAAGTATATACAGTACCTTCAACCATCAGATAATTTCCGTCAGTGAAATAGATTGTGCAGTTTGCTCCTGAGATTAAGCTATCATCGCTTACATCTCTGTAATCTGCGGTGAAATGCACTTCTTCTCCTAACAGTTTAGAGTCATCAGCATCTATTGTAAGATTTGCATCTGCTTCTACAGCATAACCTGTGAAAGAGTTGACTGTCACAGTCAATATCGAATCTATACACTGGATATTTGTACATCTTGGAGGATGACACTGCCTATTCTCAGCAAGTATTGCTGCCCTTGTATTTCCTGTCTCTGAATAGAAGACATAAGGTGATGCGCAGTTCACATAATAAAATGTAAGGACTGCTGAATTATTCAGTTCGCTGTATGCTGCTGAATCAAGATAAGCTGACCTGTCGCCTATTATGAGTGCAGAATCAAGGTCTATATTCCTTGCATGCAGGTCAAGCTTTGTACCAGTCCAATCAACTTTTCCCAACGAGCTGTTTACAGCTAAATCTTTTACAGTATAATTGCTTATAGCATCTGTTAAATAAGTATATGTAGTTGAGGTTAACAAAGGTGTTGTACCGTCAAACAAAAACTGGCTTGCATGAATACCTGAATTAAGCAGGTTATCTAATGAATCATAGGCATAAGCAGTCAATCTTATACCCTGGTTTGATGGATAAGCAGTTAAGTCCTCACTTGTAAATGTGCCTGTGTAAACACCAGCAGATTGTCTTGTCAAATCAGTAAGATATTGGGTTTTAAGAATATTTAATCTGGAGTCAGTAAGTTCAATCTTTAAATCATCTAGAGATTCATCACTTACAATGTCATCAACCTTAAACATAATTTGATAATCAACATCATCACCAACATAATAAGTACCTGCAGCTGATTGTCCTATAAAATCAAGATAAACTTCAAAACTAACAACATTATCAGTACCAGAACAATCTTCATCAATGCCATTGCCAGGAATATCAGCTGCTCCAGGATGAACATTAGCATTGCTGTCATTGCAGTCGCCTAAAATAATTGAATTGGTGCACTGGCTAAGATTTATGCCTTCTGCACCATAACCGTCACCATCATCATCAATACATCCCTCACACTCAGAATAAATTGTTCCAGCGCAGCCATATTGATAACCCCATGCACCCTGAACTGTTATGTTTCCTGTATGTGTCTCTGTTGTATAATATATTGCGATTCTTCCGCCTGAGCCACCGCCGCCATCATAATTATTATTTCCACCAGCACCACCATCAGAGGTTATAGAACCATTGCCTTCAAAATTGTTTGTTATTAAGTATATTGATCCGCCGCTGCCGCCACCGCCACAACCTGAACTACTTGCGACTCCTGCTCCACCGTTAGCAGTTATAGGACCGTTTGCGATTAGAGTGTCTGTTATATTGAGAAATACTCTCCCTCCTCCAGCTCCTCCAACGTATAAATATCCTTTCCCACCGCCAGAACCAAGATCTGTTGGCTCTGTAAGGGAGCCATAAGCATTGCAGTTATTGGTCACGCTACGACCATTACCACCCTTACCACCATAGCAGGCTCCGCCACCACCTCTAGACACTCTTGTACTTGTTGTACCATTTCCAGGACCGGTTTGCGAAGGATAGCCTTTTTGATCTGCATTTATCGCGCCGCCAGAATCTATTGTGAGATTGGTTGCTGTAATGTTAGTGTTTCCTATTATTGAACTGCTGGATTGGATTGTTAACTGGGTGGTATTTATGTTGACACTGCTATTTATGGACCCTACAATATCCAGATATCCTGATAAATTTAAGGTTAGTGTCTCTGTTGACGGCAGAACAAAAGAGCCAGTGGAATTTATTATGAGATTATTACAACTAAACGACCTGTTTCCATAGTAAGTATAAAGCGTTGAGATATAACAAGTGGTGAATTTATCACCAGAATCACATGGAATTGATTCTTCTCCATTTAAAGAGATAGTTCCCATTCCACCATATCGATAACCCCATGCACCATGAACTGTTATGTTTCCTGTGTGTGTATCGGTTGTATAATATATTGCTATTCTGCCACCTGAGCCACCGCCGCCATCATAATTATTATTTCCACCAGCACCACCATCAGAGGTTATAGAACCATTGCCTTCAAAATTATTTGTTATTAAGTATATTGATCCTCCGCTGCCGCCACCGCCACAACCTGAACTACTTACGACTCCTGCTCCACCGTTAGCAGTTATAGGACCGTTTGCGATTAGAGTGTCTGTTATATTGAGAAATACTCTCCCTCCTCCAGCTCCTCCAGCGTATAAATATCCTTTCCCACCGCCAGAACCAAGATCTATTGGCTCTGTAAGGGAGCCATAAGCATTGCAGTTATTGGTCACGCTACGACCATTACCACCCTTACCACCATAGCAGGCTCCGCCACCACCTCTAGACACACTTGTACTTGTTGTACCATTTCCAGGACCGGTTTGCGAAGGATAGCCTTTTTGATCTGCATTTATCGCGCCGCCAGAATCTATTGTAAGATTGGTTGCTGTAATGTTAGTGTTTCCTATTATTGAACTACTGGATTGGATTGTTAACTGGGTGGTATTTATGTTGACACTGCTATTTATGGACCCTGCAATATCCAGATATCCTGATAAATTTAAGGTTAGTGTCTCTGTTGACGGCAGAACAAAAGAGCCAGTGGAATTTATTATGAGATTATTACAACTAAACGACCTGTTTCCATAGTAAGTATAAAGCGTTGAGATATAACAAGTGGTGAATTTATCACCAGAATCACATGGAATTGATTCTTCTCCATTTAAAGAGATAGTTCCCATTCCACCATATCGATAACCCCATGCACCATGAACTGTTATGTTTCCTGTGTGTGTATCGGTTGTATAATATATTGCTATTCTGCCACCTGAGCCACCGCCGCCATCATAATTATTATTTCCACCAGCACCACCATCAGAGGTTATAGAACCATTGCCTTCAAAATTATTTGTTATTAAGTATATTGATCCTCCGCTGCCGCCACCGCCACAACCTGAACTACTTACGACTCCTGCTCCACCGTTAGCAGTTATAGGACCGTTTGCGATTAGAGTGTCTGTTATATTGAGAAATACTCTCCCTCCTCCAGCTCCTCCAGCGTATAAATATCCTTTCCCACCGCCAGAACCAAGATCTATTGGCTCTGTAAGGGAGCCATAAGCATTGCAGTTATTGGTCACGCTACGACCATTACCACCCTTACCACCATAGCAGGCTCCGCCACCACCTCTAGACACACTTGTACTTGTTGTACCATTTCCAGGACCGGTTTGCGAAGGATAGCCTTTTTGATCTGCATTTATCGCGCCGCCAGAATCTATTGTAAGATTGGTTGCTGTAATGTTAGTGTTTCCTATTATTGAACTACTGGATTGGATTGTTAACTGGGTGGTATTTATGTTGACACTGCTATTTATGGACCCTGCAATATCCAGATATCCTGATAAATTTAAGGTTAGTGTCTCTGTTGACGGCAGAACAAAAGAGCCAGTGGAATTTATTATGAGATTATTACAACTAAACGATCTATCCCCATAGTAAGTATAATCTGTTGAGATATAACAGGTAGTAAATTTATCACCTGAATCACATGGAATTGATTCTTCTCCATTTAAAGAGAGAGTTCCCATTCCACCATATCGATAACCCCAGCCACCGTGAACTGTTATGTTTCCTATATGTGCCTTTGTATTATAATATATTGCTATTCTTCCGCCTGAGCCACCGCCGCCATCCTCCTGAGAATGAGCGCCATTTCCACCCTCAGATGTTATAGAACCATTGCCTTCAAAATTGTCTGTTATTAAGTATATTGAACCGCCGCTACCGCCACCGCCACAACCTATGCTACTTGCAACTCCTACTCCGCCGTTAGCAGTTATAAGACCATTTGCGATTAGAGTGTCTGTTATATTGAGAAATACTCTCCCTCCTCCAGCTCCTCCAGCGTAGTTATAGCCTTTTCCACCGCCAGAACCAAGATCTGTTGGCTCTGTAAGGGAGCCATAAGTGTTACAGTTGCTTGTTGTGCCATAACCATTACCCCCATTTCCGCTGTAGCAGGCTCCGCCACCACCCCTATTAGAACCAGTATTAGTTGTACCATTTCCAGGACCGGTTTGAGAGGGATAGCCTTTTTGATCTGCATTTATCGCGCCGCCAGAATCTATTGTAAGATTAATAGATGTTATATTAGCATTTCCTGTTATTGACCCCCCTGATTGGATAGTTACATCATTAGCTGCATTTATAGTGAAGAACTCCATTGCACTGGCAGTCAGGCTCCCTCCGCTGCCAATGATGAGATTATTGAAGACCAGTACAGAATCATTTGTAATCGTATGGCTTGTAGTTATAGTGCATGTAGTCTGATTGTCTCCACTATCACAAACCTCCCATCCTTCAGTAGCATAACAAACACCAGACATTAGAATAATAATCACACCCAGAATAAGGATATTTTTCATATCTACAGCACCTTTATGATTATTTTTATAAAAACCACCATAATAAACATCTCAGACTAGGAGTATATAATCTTTTCGATTTTTCATTATAATTTCTGCACATCAACATCTGACATAAACAACCCTTTAAATTGATTTGATTTAAAAGGAGGAATCTGAAAGTGAGAAACACACCAGTAAAACAAAATATTTATATTCTCTTCAATTTATTTATATTATCATGAGGCTATTTAGAAAAAAGATGTCAATAGATTATCTGCATCAGATTATCCGAATTACTAAAGAGCTTAAGAAATATGTTCAAATTTGGGATAATCCAAAGATACATAAGAGAATGAGAGAATATCTTAAGATTTTAACCAGATTCAGTGAAAAAGAAATTGAAAAACTAAAAGAATCTTAAATTAGAATCTCATAAATTTAACCTGGATAAACATTCAATAGGTAAATTCTTAGGCTCAGGCTTAAGTTCAAGTGGTATGAAATAAAAGAGAATCCAGATTTAGTAATGATTATCTTAGATTCTCCAGATCCTAAACAATCATTTGAAAGATTTAATCATCTTTTTTTAATCCACAAAAAAATCTCTGATAAAGTGAATTTTGGAAAGATTTTGGAAATAGGAATAAAAATTAAATCTAAAAAAATAAAAATTAATCTTCTATCTTGATTGCGCCAGTGGGACACTGAACCTCACATGCTCTGCATCCTATGCATTCATCAGGCTTTACTGCAACTGCCTTACCATCCTTCATCTCAAAGACATCCATAGGGCATACGCTTACGCATGTTCCGCAACCATTACATTTGTCCACATCAATAATAGGTTTAGCCATTGTTAATCAGCCTTTTCTTCTATTTTTTCTGCTTCTTCAGCAGGAGCTTCTTCCTCTAAAGGTGCTTCTTCCTCTGCAGGAACTTCTTCAGCAGGAACCTCTCCCCCACTTGGCTTCGCTTCTTCAACAGCTTCAGGTTTCTCTTCAGGCTCTTCTTCCTTGAATTTCCTGCTCTTAACAATATCCTCTATTATAGACCTGATATCGCATGACTTAAGTGGGTATATCTTACAAAGGTCAGATTTTATCTTTCTCTGCACTTTATAAGCAAGAAGATCCATCACAAGGTCATTAAATTTATAATTAGCAAACGCCTTTGTAATTCTCTCAATTGCTGTTTTTCTTAAATCTTTAAGCACAGAACTATGTGTCTGAGATCTTGTAAGGAGTATAGGCTTGATTCTTATAACCTTATCCTTAATCTTGCATTTAAATGACATATCCAGCCTGTTTTTTCCTCTTCTGACAATCCTTTTCAGGAATGAAGGAACAATCACAAAACCTTTTACTTCTGCAAGACCAGTGTCTCCGTCAAGTCTTGTCACTTTAAATAATATGTTAAGATGCTGCTGCTTAGGATCCCTTGAGAGGGTCATCATATTTACTTTAAGGCTCTTGCCTATTAGCTGCTTTGCATCATATACATAACTTTCTCCAAGCACCATATTATTAAATTCCCTTGGAGCAATAATCTTAAGCCATTTCTTTTTCCTTACCTTACCGCCTGTTTTTTTTCTAACTTTAGCCATAAATTTCCCTCTATATAATTATTTTAATTAAGATACCCGATTATTTGAATAGAATCATATAGGGTTTATAAAATTATCTCTTTCTCTTCATGAATAACAGCCCGCACAGAATAACTGACAATGCCAACATCACAGTCACAACACTAAACTCAGGTATTTCTGCACCAGAACCAATAACAACTGTATCATTTGTGTTAATTGATGTGAATCCTGTTGCCGAACATGATACATTCCAGTTCTTTGTTCCAAATGTTTCAAAGCTTCTTGTGAAATTATGGATATTATCTGCGCTCATGTCACTCCAGTTTGCCCAATTATCAAACCAGATATTACAATCAGCTCCTACTATAGCCTCTCCAGAACTGAGATTTGTATAGTTTGCATAGAACACTACACCCTCAAAGAGATTCTTTGTCCCAAAATCAGTATCATCCCAAATCTCAAGCCTTGCGTTTCCTAATTCCTTAGCGCCTGTATGACTTGTTGAATTAATAAGATAAACTCCATATGTTGTATTATAATAACAATAGTATTCGCCGATTGTCTGACCTGATGCGCTGCAACTATCAAATAATATTTCCCCATCCCCTGTACAATCATCAGTCATATCATCAAGACTTATTTCCTCATCATCTTTCAAACATACAAGATTATTCTGTTCAGGAGCTGATACGCATACTGTTTTCTTCTTTCCAACGCCTAAGCTTAATCCCTTGATATGCATTCCTTTAGCACCCTTATGTATCTCTATCTTGCTTAGATTCAGCCTTAAATCTGAGAAATCATGCCTGAAGAAGACAAGGCATACATCCTTATCCTTAAACATGATATCATGAGTGCCAGTAAAGATTTTGCTGATGTTCTTGTCATTATCAATTGTGATGTTTAAATCAGGAGTTGAAATGATTCCAGAAACATTCACATAGTTCTCATCACCATGGATTGCATCATCATCATTGGATATTCCATCATTATCTAGATCATTCTCATTTATACAAGTATTATCTACAGAACATATCATACCTGCATCACAATCGTTATCAAGGGCACAAGAAGTTTCACAAGCCTGGCATTCACCAGCACTGCAACTATCAACATCTGCGTAAAGACCGCAATTATAAGTACAGTCAGAACTGATCCATGTGTTTATGGCAGTGCATTCATAGGAATCACTATTATAGCATTCTTTATAACCCGTATCAACGCCATTGCCTAAGCTATCAGCACATTCTTTGTCAACTGCTGCGCAGACTTTTGAGCTATCTGGCTTTGAGACGCAGTTGGTTGAATTGCATTCAGTATTTGATGTGCAGGATTCGCCATTGGATTGATTAGTGACAGCAGGTTCACCTGAGATTGATATTTCATGCTCAGAAGTGAGATTCACAGAAAAGATAGAGAGAATTCCATTTGCATCTGTATTCAAGGGAGAATTTTCAATCTCAATTCCATTGTCTAATATATTCAAAAGATCTAAAGGATTAAGACCTGTAAGATTATATGTTGCTATGCAAGCAGCATTGCTTGATGAATCTGTCCAGTTTAGGGAATTGCTAGAATAGGGATTGATGATTGTACGATTGATTTCAATGCTTTCATTGATAGAATAACTAGTGATGTGATTAACACTGCCTGATTGGACTAAAACATTTGAACCACTAATACCTGAACATGATGCGCTAGAGATATAATCACAACGGAAGATTGAACCTTTGTTACCCTCTTGATAACCAGATCCACCATTAGAGGTTGTATTTCCAGTGAATGAATCTATAGTATAATAAATAGCTATCCTGCCGCCACCACCGCCAGAAGCTGTCTGATAGCTAGTAGAGCCGCCAGCACCACCCTTAGATACAATAGAACCAGAACCAGAAAATGTCCCAGCATCAATCCAAATACTGCCACCAGAACCACCACTAGTTGTACCATAATTAGCAGGAACATATCCAGTTCCACCATTTGCAATTATTGACCCTTCCACAATCAAAGTATCTGAAACATCTAATTTAACAGCACCACCACCATGACCATCGAAATAATAATTATAACCACTATTTCCTCCGCTTCCAGAACCCAAATCAGCAGGATGAGTCAATGAACCATAGCTAGAACCGCCAAAAGCCGTGCCTGAACCATCTCCGCCATCTCCACCATAACCACCACCACCAGGTGTATTCCCATCTGTTCCTTGACCAGGACCATTTGAATTAGAATAGCCCTTACCTGTGACATTGATAGAACCACCTGATTCTATTGTAAAGTTTTCTGCAGTGATGTCTAGATAATAATTCTTTGAATCTGAATTTGCAGAATGAGTTAGAGTGCCAGTAGATAATATGTTCACAGTCGTCGCTTCCAATAATCCATCATAATTAACAGAATCTAATATATTTGCGGTGTTAATGGAAACTGTGCCTGAAGCAGTTATTTTTGTCCCTGAATGCATATTAGCATGATTCTGGATATTCAAGCTTGTTGAAGATGGAATTATAAAATGCTGGCTTGTTATATTGAAGTTGTCGAAATTATGTGTTCCCACAGTAAGATTGGTGATTGCTCCTGCATGATTATTATTGTCTATTAACAAATCTCCATTGGTTCCAGTCTGTTTTGTGTAAATTGTTCCAGCTCCACCGTATTGAGTACCAGACCCACCATACACAGTTGTAACGCCACTAAACGAACTACTCGTAAAATAAATAGCTATCCTGCCGCCACCGCCGCCAGAACCTGTCTGAGAGCCAGTAGAGCCGCCAGAACCACCATTAGACTTAATAGAACCAGAACCAGATAATGTCCCGGCATCAATCCAGATACTGCCGCCAGAACCACCACTAGTTACGCCCCAATTAGCAGGAGTATATCCCTTGCCACCATTTGCAATTATTGAACCATCAATAATCAAAGTACCTGAAACATCTAATTTAACAGCGCCGCCGCCATGACCATCTACATACTTATTATAAACATTATTTCCTCCGCTTCCAGAACCCAAATCAACAGGCTGAGTCAATGAACCATAGCTAGAACCACCAACAGCAGTGCCAGAACCATCGCCGCCATTGCCACCATAACCACCACCGCCAGGATAACTTCCATCAATTCCTTGACCAGGACCATTTGAATTAGAATAGCCTTTTTTTGTAACATCAATAGAACCGCCGGATTCTATTGTTAAGTTAGCAACTGTCATATTCAGCCAATTGACTTGCGCATTAGTATTGCTGCTATGTGTCACAGTTCCGCCATTGTAAACAATCATCTCATTATTGACTTCAAACGGAACATCAAGAATAAGAGTACCACCATCTTGCACATAGACACAATCATAGTTTGTGCTGCTTTGTGATGAATTAATTATTATTGAATTTGTCACATTCAGCATTGTACCGCATTTTTTTATAGTTAAACTCGAACTATTCAACCAATCAGAATTATTTTCTGAATCATAAGCACTACAGCTTAATATCCAATTATCTCCCACAACCAAATCAGAACTGGATATATTATCAACATTTATTTCTAAACCAGAATCATAACTAAGAACAGTATTTCCACTTATATTCAGAACATCATTTCTATACCATTCATAATAATAAATAATATTACCACTATCAGTATCAATCGCATTGCAATAGCCTTCTAAATTATCTGCTGTTGCGTTTAAAACTGAATAAATCCTTGATGTTTGCATTTCAGGAGCAATATTTGGAACCTCACAAACTCCGGCATCACACTCATATCCACTCCAGCAATCATCCCCTGCCAAGCATGAAGTTTTACAGCTATTTACACTATCAGCCATATAAGGCTCGCAAGAGATACAACTAGTCGCCTGACAGCCACCAACACTACTGCTTAAGCATGTCTCTGCCAAACCATAACCAGATTGCGCTCCACTGCCTGCATCACAATAATCATCAGCAAGATCGCAACTTATTTCTGATCCCCAAGTCCCGGAACTGCATGTTTTAAACCAGTCATTGACAGAGCATAATTCATAGCCATTAGAATAACTTGTTCCATTAAAAACACAACTTGTACTTGATGCTGCGCAAAACTCTCCGGCTCCATCCCAATCATCATCATAACAATAAGCAGAACTGCATCCGGAATTATCTGGCTCAATAACATCACTGCAATCCTCATTATTTGAATGGTCTCCTAAACATTCATTTCCTGTTGAGCAATAAGCATTGCTGTCACAATCGCTATGAGATGAACATGAAACACCACATGCCTGACAATTTCCTGCACTACAACTATTAACATCTGAATAAAACCCGCAATTATTAGCACAGTCTGTGCTTACCCAGGTATCTAATCCAGTGCATTCATAAAAATCTCCAACATAACATTCTGTATAGCTTGTATCAACACCGTTACCTGAACTATCTGCACATTCTTTATCAGCAGCAACGCATACCTTAGCTCCACTTGGCTTTGATACGCAATTACTTGATGAGCAATCAGTATTACTTGTGCATGTTTCACCAATTGACAACATTTGAAATAATAAAGAAGTGCAACCTCCACCTGTATTAGATTCTGTAGTATCACCATTTAACAAAAAAGAATAGCTTATAACCAAAGGAGGGTCATCAGCAATAGTGCAATAATGAACATAAGCCTGAAAACTATAATCCACTGCAGTATCAGGCTGATCACCAGTGTAATTATGATAAATAGTTGATGTAAAAGAATATGTGACCCCAGTATCTGCCTGTGTTCCAGATCCCAATGATAATTGAGTAGTTGCTGCAAGAGAGGTTTTAGAGAAAAAACTAATTAAGCCAATAAATACAACCAAAATAATTATTTGTTTTAGTTTTTTCATCTTCTTTTTTATGATTAATTAGCTAACTAACCTCCAAATAATCCCAATATCCTCACAACATTTTTTTGTTCTTTGTCTATGATCGCTAAAAATGCCTGACCTGTTGTAACACTTGTGACCTTAACCTGCAAATAATCAGCAGGCTCAATCTTATTGTACCATTGCCCAAATGCATCATCCCTTTTTTGTTGTTCAATTATATCTTGTGAACTAAGTTCTGTCATGTTTAATATAACTTCATTGCTGGCAATAAACCTATTAAGATCATTATCTGTTTTCAGGATTTTCATAATCTCATCTTCAGAATATTTTGGTTGAGTTAACAAATATATTAAAGAAGTACAAATTAACAAAACTAAAATAATCAATAAAATGTAAGCTGGTTTTTTTCGCATTTGAATCATCATCTTATGGCGCAACAAAACTCATGCTGCCATCTCCGCCGAAATAAACTGGTCCTTTTATGTTCGTTGTTGGAGCAACTGGGTTATAAGATGATGTTCTCTCTAAAGTACAATCAGCTACATAAGCAGTGCCATCATCCCAATTATAATCCGGTGTAGGGGTACAAGAACCCCAACAACCACGGGGAGCATATTTAACCTGGCATATCTTAGGAGCCTTAATGCGCAGATAATATGTAGTCCCACTAGTGAGAGACAATAATGAAGATGAAAGAGTACCTTCTTTAGCATAATTACTAATACCATACCATGCACTAGACCAATCAGTTGATTTACTAAATAGGACTTTTTCATAATATCTTGAACCATCAGGAATAATATTTAAAAAATTAACATCTGTGGCAATATCTATTGTGGGATCCAATATACCAAGATTATTACTATCTAAATATTCCATCGCCGTTTGAACTACAGCATCATATCCCCACACAACAGGCACAATTAAGATCAACATAAACACAATCAAGATTATTTTTTTCATTTTTAAAATCCCCCTCATCAATT
>JAYEPB010000125.1:0-8984 GCA_034723595.1 Nanobdellota archaeon | reverse complement strand
AGATACTGAAGAAGATTGGCGGTGACCTTGATGAGATAATCAGGGCGATGCCATCTGGCGGATGCAGGATAAAACAATAAAAAAGCAAAAAGTTTATAAAAACTAATTTATTTAATACCCCAATGGGCTATATGACTGCTGAGGAGATAAGGGAGCTTGAAAAAAAGAGTGAATCTGCTGGTGTATCCAAACTTCAGCTTATGGAGAATGCTGGAAAAAAGATATACGAGATTCTGGAAGAAAAGCTAGGTCTTGAAGGAAAGAAAGTTATTATTGCATGTTATCATGGGAATAATGGTGGCGATGGCTTTGTTGCAGCAAGGTATCTTGCAGATGTATGCGAAGTTGACGTGCTTTTTCTTGGCGACAAAGAGAAAATGAAGAGCAAGGCAAGAGTTAATTATGCAATCCTGTCAAAGAGGTATGACATCCAGCAGTTCACTGATTATGATATTGATTATAATAGCTATGATATAATTATAGACGCTATTTTTGGAATTGGTATTGAAGGGGATATTAACGGTTCTGCTGGATTTGCGATAGACTTCATAAACAGCGCCAAAGCATATAATGTATCTGTTGATGTCCCTAGCGGAATTGATCCAGATACTGGGAAATCAGCAAATAAGCATATTGAGCCAGATCTTATCATAACAATGCATGCTATGAAAAAAGGTCTTGAGAAGTTCAAGGATAAGACTGTTGTTGCTGATATTGGAATCAAATAAACAAAAGAAATATATATTCATAATTTCTAACATATCTTAATGAGATACATCTCCTCTAAAGACATAAGTCTTAAGCCAAGAAAAGCAACAGCCCATAAGGGCAATTTTGGCAAAGTCCTGATAATCAGCGGCTCTAAAGATTATGTCGGAGCGCCAGCTCTTGCAGGTCTTGCTGCATTAAGAGCAGGATCTGACCTTTCTATAATCGCTGCTCCTGAAAAGACTGCATGGGCGATAAACTGCCTTAGCCCTGACCTTATCACAAGGAAATTCCCTGGAGATTATTTTATGCTAAAGCATGCTAAAGAAGCGATTAGATTAGCGATGTCAGCAGATGCTGTCCTTATAGGATGTGGGCTTGGACTCAAATCAGGAAAATTCATAAGCAAAGTTGTTGATGGCATTGGAACACCTTTGGTGCTTGATGCAGACGCTATCAAGTCTGTCTCATTAAAACAAGTAGATCATGCTGTGTTTACACCGCATTCAAAAGAGCTTAAAATGCTTCTTACAAACTCAGGTTATGGAAGAATAAACAAGATTAAAGATAAGAAAAAGAAAATGCATGAACTTCAGAAAGTGCTAAATCATAATATCATCCTCCTCAAAGGAAACATTGACATGATTATTTCAAAAGATAAGATTGCTTATAATAAAACTGGAAATCCTGGCATGACAAAAGGAGGTACTGGCGACGCTCTTGCCGGTCTTGCTGCAGGATTTATCGCTCAGGGCTATAATCTGTTTGATTCATGCTGCTGGGCTGCTTATATAAACGGCATGGCAGGAGATATACTGCTGAAAAAGAAAAAAGGATATTTCTTTATTGCAAGCGATATTGTAGAGGATATAGGGAAGATTGTGGAAAGGATGAGGAAAAGAAAAAGATAGAAATTTCATTATAATATAGCTTTTCATATTTCTCAGCATCTTGTTCTTACACGCCTGATATCTACCTAAAAAAATATAGGCGTAACAAATACTTCTATTAACGCTGCAACCATCAGAATTACAACAGAAAGCATAATAAGCCCTGCTGAATCCATAAGAACATGCTTGAATTTCTTGCTTCTGTAATCATGCCTTATTATTGCTATTGATATAATGCCTGCTCCAAGACCTGCTGCAAAATAAGCTATTATCTCTGGGATTCCATGGGTTAGGTATCTCATCAGTCCTAATGAATAAATTGTGAAATAATTGCCTCCTATTGCGTTCCTTGTAAAGCTTCCTATCACAACACCCATTACAGAAGCATTCCATGCAATTATGAATATTGATCCTATGCCGAACATGAATGCAAAAACAATACAGATGCACAGCAACCTGAGGTTATTGAAGAATATGTCTTTTAGCATATAACCTGGATTGATTGCATTGCCAGTAATAGCAGTGATACAATTCTCCTGCGAAGCAAAAATAGTTGATGCTGTTTCTGCCGGAAGGAAGAAATACCATAACGAGATACATATAGTTACGCCCAGAAAAAGGAATGTAAATAATGCAATTGCTCTAGAGTGCTCTTTCAGCAGCTTTCTTTCATTTGAGTACTTAAAATCCTTTTTTTCTTCAATCTTGATTGTTTTATACATGATTCTGCTGCACATAAGAACAATAAAGAATACAATAATCATTGATACATGCTCTGTGAATAAAATCATGCTGGCAATGATAGCGATGCAAGAATATAATACGCCGATAAAAAACATCTCATAAGGCTTTCTTTCAGCAGTTATCGGACTTATCAATGATTCAAGGACCATAACTTTCTCTGAACCATACTGGTATATAAATAATTCGGTTTTCTTCTCCCATGTATCTCACCGACTTTTTTAATAATTTTTTGCAGTTACCCATCTTTTTATCTTTCCACATCTCTTGCATTTCTTTTTCCAGTCTAGTGTATTGGATTGAAACGCATGAGATATAGATGTGGATCTTCCCCACTTATGAACCCCTATCTTGCATAAGAATGATTTTTTCATGTTTATTGCTCTCTCTTAATCCTAATCAAAAAAGAAAATCCCTTCCCCCGGATTTGAACTGGGAACCTTTCGGTTTCAGCTGGTCTGCTTTCATCCCAAGCAAATGCAAAGTCAGCAGATGTTTTAAACTACAGCCGAACGCTCTGCCGTTGAGCTAGGAAGGGTTAGTAGAAAAGGATTGCTTATTTCTTTATAAATATTGCGAAAAGAGATTACTGCTTATAAGCCTTAAAAGTTTCTTCGCACTCCCTTTCTTGTTTATCAAAGTATTGCTGTCCGCATTTCTCTGAGCAGAAAATATATCTCTTATCGTCTTTTCTTCTTTCCACTATTTTATCATCGCTGGTGAATATCTTGCCGCAGTTCCTGCATTTTGCTCCTTCGCCTCCTCCTGAAGCGCCTTGCATAAATCCTGCTTCCCAGTCAGAGATCTGACCTTCATCCCTCAGCTTCTGTATGCCTTCTTCATCATATATATCCTTTTCTCCATTAATCTTGTCCATATCTTCTTTTTCCTCTGAACCGTAATTTATTGTTCTTGCCATTTTTTCCCTCCAGATTTAATATATATGCATACCTTGTTTCAAGAATTAGATAGGTCATTTAAATATCTTGCTTTTTTTAGAAGTTTGCTGGGCAAATTTTGAATAGTGGTTGTTTATAGAGAATCATTATAAAAATATAAACTGTTTGACATTTTTCTCATTAATTTATCAACCCAAACTATATAAAGGATTTTT
Source organism: Nanobdellota archaeon (assembly GCA_034723595.1). Lineage (GTDB taxonomy): Archaea > Nanobdellota > Nanobdellia > Woesearchaeales > JAGLGH01 > JAGLGH01. Next base: position 5,531 of record JAYEPB010000125.1, on the reverse strand, counting down.
TGGACTATACTCATAGGGATTACGACGATAAACCAATTTTAAGCCTATATACCACAGGTCTGGACAATGCATATTAAACAAAAGATTGAATCTTATCATAATTATAAGATAACCTCTTCGCAGAAATCACAACTGAATCTGAAGAGTTTATGCTTTTTTGTATTATGCAGCCTAATGTTAACAACCCTCGCATTTATTGTATTCCCCGACGAAAACACCCATCCTGAAATTGAAATAGACCTTCATATTCTTTCGGATCTCTCAGAGGATATTAAAAAAGCAGGAGTTATTGGATTCTCAATTAAAGATAGCATTGTCCAGCTAGATTTGAATACTTCCAATCTTTGCTCCCTCTGGGAGATCCATTCTTTTGACAATGGCAACACAACATCTTTCTGCCAGGGTTCTGCAAAATGCTGTGATTTTATTGACTATGAGCCTTATTATGATGCCTGGAACGAGGATATCTTCCTCTATGAAGGAAAATATGGCACTACGAAAAACAGCAGCATTTCAGCAAGGATAATATATGCTGATTACAGCCTTGATTCTGCAGATTTATATTCAGATATCCATTATACTGATAAGGCATATCTTGACTTTATTCTTCCTGAACCCCAGACTTCTATTTCAGAATTGCTGGCATACCTTGAAGAGAATTATTCTGAGTATTACAGCGATCTCCTAAAATTCAATACCTCATTTGTCTTTGGCAATGAAATATCTATAGCTCTTGCATTAGAAGTTCTTGATGCTGCCAGATTTGCTGCATTGAACATCTCCTATGACCATTTCACTTATGGCAATGTCACATTCAATGCAACAATAAAAGATTCCAAAGGGAATGATGTAGAATCGATTGTGGAATTCTATGACATGACAGGAAACCTTGAGGAGACCATTGATTTTGAGGTTGAAGAAATTTTAACTAATAATACAGGAGCATTCCAGACAGCTACAGATAAGACAAAAAAAGTAAAGAAAGCAAAGCCAGTGAATCTAAATAAAGGAAAGCACAAGGTTGTCATCAAGCCTTCAAACCACATCATCCAAGACATCACAATCAATGATTTTGTTGCAGACTCAGATGTTACAGAATTCATCAAATTCGAAGAATTGGATATATCAGAACATAAAGAGCTTGCAAAATACAAGAAAGTATATGCGATTGACCCTACTGCTATGAATTTCACTACAGCAAATGTCACAGTTGTCGCAACAGGAACAAGTCTATACAAATGCAAAGACTGGAACTTCACATCTCAGGAATGCTTTGGCGAATGGACTCTGTTCAAGACAGGACTGCTTCCAGGACAGGAATACACATTTGAATTGACTCCGGATGATCCTGGATTTGGTGAAGTAATTGAAAATATATATTATCTTTTTAATGCTTCTGACTCCCAATATTCTGCTTATCAGCAAATGAAGAATGAGACTGTTGGGGCAACTGGTTATATTTCTGCTACTGTATCTTTGAATAGTTTGGGAGTCATATGCTTTACTGAAAAATGGATTGCTCCTAACTGGACAACACAAACAAGGGTTAATGGAACCTGGAACTTTTCAATTTTTGGCGATTGTTCAGCATCTAATCCAGATGCATATCTTTTTGCTAAAATATTAAAATATAATGGGACAGAATACAATCCATTCAACACAACTTTTGCAACCTCAAATATATGCGCTGCAGCTGCATTCAATAACTGGGGTGATAATGTGCCTTATAGTGATGATCTTAATCTAAGCCCTGGCGAGCGAATAGGTGTTCAGTTTTGCATTAATGTAACATCTACTGCTAACAAACTTGCATACATCCAATGGGAAAATACTGAAGCCTCTTATGTAAAATTCCCAAGCGCTTCACTGATTGTCGATAATGAACCCCCTGAGATAACCCTGCTTGGCCCAAGTGATAACTATACAACTGGCCCAACAGACATCGATTTTACATTCAAAGCTGTAGATGAGACTCCACCACTCAATTGTTCAATCTATATTGATGATGTCCTGAATCAGACAAATGAATCTACTGCAAGTGATACAACTACTTCATTTACAATTTCAGGCTTATCTGTTGGCAATCATTCATGGTCCATAAACTGCACAGATGCAGAAACAAACTCAAATATTTCTGAAACCAGAAATTTCACATTCACTGCCGGGCTCCCAACTGCCCAGATAACTTATCCTTCATCAGGTTCAAACATATCTGACCATAGTCCGCGAATTACTTTTGTATTAACAGACGATACAACTGCTGATATAAATTATACTATTTTTATAAATGATTCAGCAAATGGGCAGAACGGAACTGTTGCTAATGGTTCTTCCACTAATCTAAGTATCTCTCCTGCTTTAGATATTGGCGATTATACCATAATTGTTCAGGCAACAGATGATGATGGGAATTCTGTCAATTCAACTCCTATAGCTATAACTATAGTGCCACCATTGGTGTACCTTGTCTCGCCAGAAAGTAATTATGCAGATAAAGATGGAGATATAAATTTCACTTTTTATGTTTATGACCCAGTCCATGATAATCTAAATTGTTCTTTATATATCAATGATATCTTAAACCAGACAAATAGTTCTACAAACGAGAGCATAAATACTACTTTTGAAGTTACTGGAATTGCTGAGGGGGCAGAGCAAACATGGAAGATTGAGTGTATAGATCCTACAGAAACAGCTGCAAGCAAGCAGCGCACTTTCATAGTGGATAAAACAAAACCATCAGTAACATTAAATGCTCCAGACAATGATTATGCCACAAATGAGACTGCAGTTTACTTTAATTGGACAGCTACTGACAATATAGATACTATCTTATACTGTAATTTGACAATTGATGGCGTAGTAAACATGTCTGATTATTTTAGCCCTAATGGGAGTGAAGTTTCGCATGATGTTCAGGGATTTGCTGATGGCAGCCATAGCTGGAATGTGACCTGCTGGGATGACGCCACTAATACTAACACAAGCGAGACGCGAAATTTTACAGTTGATACAACCCCTCCAACCATCAACATATCTGTGAATGATACTGATGTTGAATATGGTATTGAATCTGTGTTAATAGATTTTAATGCATCAAATGTTGATCTTGATTCAGTCATCGCAAATGTAACTTACCCTAACGGCACTTTGCTTCAGCAATTGACAAATCAGTCTGTTGATTTTGTCTTTGTTCCTGCAAACCTTACAACTCTCGGCAGATATAACATCACAGTCTTTGCGAATGACACGTCAGGAAATACAAACACTTCAACATCTTTCTTTTATGTAAATGATACAATAGATCCAACAATCAATATCTCTGTTAATGATACTGATGTAGAATATGGCATTGAGTCTGTGTTAATAGATTTTAATGTATCAAATGTTGATCTTGATTCAGTCATTGCAAATGTGACTTATCCAAATGGCACTTTATTGCAACAGCTCACAGACCAGGCAATTGACTTTGAATTTGTTCCTGCTAATCTTACTGCTCTTGGCAGATACAACATAACTGTCTTTGCAAATGATACAACAGGCAACACAAATACCACCGCATCATTCTTCAATGTAAATGATACAACATCCCCTGCCTGGAATCAGACTCCAACAAACCAAATCATTCAATACAACAATCCTTTCAGCTACCAAGTCAATGCCAGTGACAATTACCAGATTGACAAATACGCAATCAACGACACAAATAATTTCGCAATTAATTCATCAACTGGCTTGATAACAAACGCAACAGCATTGACTCCAGGAATATTAATCCTAAATATTTCTGTCAATGACACATCAGGCAACACAAACTTCACCCCTATCCAGATTACTGTGCAGGATAACATAGATCCTATCTTAAACATAACATATCCTGAAAACAACGCCACATATTACACTCTTAATCTCACTCTGAACTGGACATTCACAGAAGACTATCCAGACAAGTGTTGGTATAATCTGAACAATAATGCGACAAACACTTCAATATCTGACTGCAATGACCTTTACGCAAATTTCACTGCAATAGACTCTGCATGGAACAATATCACTATGTGGATTAATGACACATCTAATAATGTTGATGAAAAGAATGTGACGTTTTATGCCAGGACAAATACTGCCCCAAATGTTACAAATGTTACGATTATTCCTACTTATAATAGTGGCTCTTATGTAAGCACGCTTAATGACATGCACTGTAATTATACTTATAATGATGCAGAAGGGGATAATGATACAAGCACAATAAAATGGTTCAAGGACAGCTCGCTTACTTCATTTACTGGCGCAATAGTGCCTTATCAGAATACTACCTTATTTGAATTGTGGAAATGCGAAGTCACTCCGTCTGATGGAATAACTAATACAACTCCAATAAACTCATCTTCTGTTGAGATTAGGAATGAGCCTACAAATCTTGTTGTCAGCGGTAATGCAACAAGATATACTGGAGTTGCGCCAAATAATCAGCATTGGATATGGGCATATTATACAGATGAAGATGGAACTGGAATTACTGGTGCTACTTGCACACTAGGTGGTACTCCTAATGGTGCTCTTATTGATCAGGGAAATGGGAACTATACCTATGGATCGATTCTTCAGGCATCAAATCCCACAGTATATGTGCATACTTTTAGTTGTTCAGCAGATAATTATGCTGGACAGAGTGGTTATGAAAGTACAGTTACTTTCATAGACCATCCAACAAATCTTACTGGCTACCAGAACGCTACTGATGTCGAAGTAAATCAATATGTGAATTTCACAGTAAATTATACAGATGCAAACACTAGCTCTTTGTTAAGCACCGCAGATTGCGACCTTAATATATCTGGCATAGGAATATATAACATGACTGAGACTGGATTGAATACTTATGAGGCTATTGTCCAGTTCACAACACCAGGTGAGTTCACTCCTGAAGTCACATGCTCAAAAGAATATTATCAGGATGCAAATCTCACAATGGATATAGTCAATTCAACAGATACTGTCAATCCCTCAGTAAACATTTCTGTCAATGATACTGATGTCATACACGGAGTTGAAAATGTAAAGATAGATTTCAATGCCTCTGACCAGTTCCTTGATTCTGTCAACGCAAATGTGACATATCCTAATGGCACATTGCTTCAGCAATTGACCAACCAATCACTTGATTTCACATTAGAACCTGATAATTTAACAGCTATTGGCCAGTACAATATCACAGTATTTGCCAATGATACTTCAAATAATGTTAATCTCTCAGAATCGTTCTTTTATGTAAATGATACAGTTGCTCCAACAATCGACATCTCTGTCAATGATACTGATGTTGAATATGGTATTGAGTCTGTATTAATAGATTTCAATGCCTCTGACTCATTCCTTGGTTCAGTTATTGCAAATGTAACATATCCTAACGGCACATTGCTCCAGCAGTTGGCCAATCAGGCAATTGATTTTATCTTTGTGCCAGCTAATCTTACAGTTCTTGGTAGATATAACATTACAGTATTTGCCAACGACACAACTGGAAA
>JAYEPB010000124.1:0-28720 GCA_034723595.1 Nanobdellota archaeon | reverse complement strand
CATATCTCACCCTATCCCCTCTCTCTTACCCTTCTCTCACAACCCCACTCACTCCTATTGGGCACCATGGTTTGATTTTGAAAAAATCAAACCACTAACCACAACCATTATAAATAATATTTAATTCTTAGTTAATAAATAAAGATACAAACATAGGTGACAATAATATGGCAGAAGAAAAAGTTCAGGAAACAAGCAAAGATGAACAAGTAGGATTTCATAAAGGGGCTTTAAGCACTCTAGCAAAAGAAAGAGAAGAGATGGCAAAAATATTGAGCATAGTTGAATCTCTTATGCAGATGCATCTCAAAGCGCTCAAAGAGCTAGGCGTTGACCTTGAAGCACAGGCAAAAGATCTTGCAGAAACTGCAAAGACTCAGACAGAGCCCCAAGGCACAGACAAGAAGATTGACGAGCTTTTGTAAATCTAAGCTCTATATTTTTTTATCTTATTTTTTAAATTAATGATGAAATACAAATTCTCTTGTTATGGTCATAAGAATCTTCTCGGCATGCATAAGACCACACTTGAATTCACAAAAGATAATGATCTATCTTCTAATGGAAATTGCATTATCGGAATTAGTGCAGATTTTGAATTGAGCCAAATCAAGAAGCTGCTTGGATTTGAGAATATGCAAATCAGGTTAAGTGTTGATGGGCTTGTTGATAAGATAACCGCAAAAGTGAATCCTAATTTCAATGATGCTCAGGAGATTGTCATAAGGTTGGGAGAATATGATTCTACAAGAACACTTGGAATCCGGGCTGACAAGGCAAGCATGCATCTGAATCGTGAGATGATGGCAAAGATGGCTGACCCAAATAAGAAAATGACTGTTGAGATAGAAGGATTTAATAACTTGTAATCTAAATTAAGTGCTGAAGATGAAAAAAACAAGATTGCGCAAATCTGATATCAGAGAACTCAATGAAAAGATAGCCTGCTATAATTTCCAGGCAAATAAGAAGGATAATGTTGAGATTGTGGATGATGGCAATCTCATAATGATTTTCATTAACAGCAAACCGTTTTTCTTTTACCACAATGGGAAGATAATACCCACTCTAAAGTTCCTGCTTGAGAACATGGCTATGAAAAAAGTTGTTGTTGATATGGGTGCTGTGAAGTTTGTCATATCAGGAGCAGACATCATGAGACCTGGCATTGTAGAGATTGATGAAGGCATTGAAGAAGGCGAGCCGATTGCTGTAGTTGATGTGAATAATAATAAGCCTCTTTCTGTAGGTATTGCTTTGTATAGTTCTCAGGATATGCAGGAATTGGATTCTGGAAAAGCAGTGAAAAGCATCCATTATATTGGAGATCAGATTTGGGATAAGAAATTTTCCTGAGATTGCACTCATAAAATACAAAATCAAATCGCTATCGGCATATTTATATATAAGCTATTATGATATGCTTATCAGATTAAATTAGTTATGAAATACAATATGATTAAAAAAGGTGAAATACAATGAAAAAAATCATAATTTACGTGATAACGATTTTAGTGTTGTGCATTGGCTTAGCCAGCGCAACTACCTTTGAAACAAAGATAGAGCTTGAACTGACAGGTCTTACAGGCATAAGCCAGATAGATAATTCTGATGGAACATCTGTCAAAGTTACTATACATAATGCAACAAGTATTGTTGTATCCAGGGATGCTGCTGCAGGAGTCTATAAATCTGGCATGGTCATACCTATGACAGGCAGCAAGTTCAGCATGGATTATGCGACTGATTACACATACAACCTGTCAACAATTTACGGAGATTTTTTATATAACTTTACAACTCCTGCTGAGCCAGCAACTGGCGGGGCTGAATTGCATACTGGTCAGACAACTTCATACGGGACAGGTGATGATGCAAATCTTGACAGCACAAGCAAAAGCTACACATCCAATGGCTGTGGAACAGGAACTGTATTAGATGATCATACAGGATTGTGTTGGCAGTATGATGACCCTTCTGGAACTTATACTTGGGCACAGGCACTAACTTATTGCAATAATTTAAACCTTGGCGGGCACACAGATTGGCGCTTGCCTACATCAGTTGAAGGAATAACAATGATGGATTACAGCTGTGATACTGCTGCACCTGATCATTGCTACTCAGATTTCCAAAATAATGCATTAGATTGGTCAACATCAAATAGTTACTACTGGACAAGTACAACAAGGCCAGAGTATACAGGCGACGCGTACGGACTCAGTGTGGACGTCGGCACCGTGTACGTCCTCGATAAGTCCAGCTCCAGCCGCTACTTCCGCTGTGTCCGTTCGGAATGATTTGGTCATTTGGATTATTTGATTATTTTGGTCACTTCAAGTTAGCTGTTGTTTTCGATGGCGAGTGACCGCTTAGCGGTCGCGCGTAAAAATTCAATGCCCTGAGAGCTTAACCAGAGGAGAAAATCAGAAAAATGGCAAGATACGAGCACCTGCCAATCTATAAAGCCAGCCTTGAAATGACAATTTACTTTGAAAAAAACAAAATTAAGTGAGGCATCAAAAATGAAGAAGCAAAACTTTATGGCAATCATCATGCTTACAATTGCAATAGCTACTTTAACCACCGCATCTGCCACAGAAGTCACAATCCAAGGAGTTATCATGTCTCTGGATGATGGCACAAGCCAGACAGAGTTCATCTCCACATCAGGCGCTAATACAGCAAATGGGACTGTTGGAAAACCAAATGATTTAACCGCAACATTAAGCTATAGCCAGACAAGCATTGTCCTGCCAATAGCTACAGAATTTGAGCCATATGGAGAAACAACAGATTTTTCAACAGAAACCAACCTGACAAACGTAAAAAACCTGACTCTTGCAAGAACAGGAGGGAAAATCACTTTCGCAGAAGATTATGGAATCAATACTGATGGTGAAGACTATGACACAAATATAAAAATAGAAGACAAAGTTATCTTTGTGAATTCTTCAGCTTTGCATCCATCATTCAACAATTCTGCAACACTCAAATTTGAAAATGTTGACTGCAGCAAGCCTTATGTATTCTATTCAGAAACTGCAAGCACATTTGCAGCAATCCTGAAAGAGAATCAACGCTGCCTTGAGCCATTATGCACAAACATCCAATGCGTGGGTAGCACATTGACTGTTACTGTCCTTCATTTTACAGGTTATGCAGCAGGAACAAATGCTAACTTGACAATAGAAGCAGAAGCAGGAGTAAAGATTCCATTTGATTCTATTGAGTTCTATGCATGGTATATCAACAGCACAGATGGAACACCCATCTCTGGCGAGTGCAACATAAGCTTTGAAGATAACTGGGGCACATGGTTTGAGATGGACTACAATGGTTCAGAATACAATTACACAAAAACATTAGGATTCGATGCAGCTGGAACACATGATTACAATGTAACATGCTCATCTGCAAACTTTGTGACATTGGAAGCAAATGATACAAAGGTTGTGGGCAGTGTTGATATTCCTGAGTTTAGTGTTTTGACTTTAGGATTAGGATTGATGGCTATTTTGGTAGGATTGTTCATCATCCGTAGGAAAAAGTAAATCTAATTTATTTTCTTTTATTCTTAATCACTTGAAGAAATCCTTCTGTTCTTAGGCACAAAGTTCAGCATTCTATTCTCCTTGAATATTCCTGTAGCCATGAAGTCATCTTTGCATTTCATTATCTGGAATCCCTTAAGTTCCTCACCTTTCTCTTCATCAAAAGGAATATTGTAGCCTTTCATCCACAATCTTGCAAGCTTTTCGCTGATTTCAATAACATTCTTTGTTGCATGAGGACCTATTAGCTGGGAGCCTTCTATTGACAGCCTGACCTGACCATTAGTCTCTTTTGCAATATAGATGCCAGATGAATTTATCCTTATATTGTCCCACTCTATCTTAGTTATGTCCCTTGTGGCAATAAATATCTTATCTTCCTTTCCTTTTAGAAATACATAATCCAGTTCTCCTTCAAATCCCCATTGCTCTTTAAGTTTCAGGAGCAGGACTTTAACCTCCTTCCTTCGCAGGACATAGAGATTTTTCGTGAGATAGGTTGTCATATTATAGGTTAATGTTGAGGATTATATAAATGTTCCCTGCATAGATTTCCCCTTACATTAGAACAATATTCCTCTTAAGGCATAGCCTCTCTCAATATATATCACAGCATGAATTAAATATATTGTCTCAGGATGTAAGAATCTTTGAAGATTTTGCAGAAAGAAAAACTCAATCTTTTGTGACTTAGGCGTTACTATTCCTAAGAGAATGCAATAGGAATGTTTAAAAACTTCTTGCATTTTAAGAATTTTGAAATTTGATTAATAAATTAGTATAAGGAGGGATAAAAATTGCAAAACAATTGAGGCTTGCTTCTTGGGAAGCTAGTTCTCTTGAAGATGCCTGGTTCCAAGGGATTTATAAAATATTAGATGAAGGAAGGGAGTTTGTAATAGATAAGGGAAGTTATGCAGGACAGAAAAGACTTGAGTTTGATTATCTTACTGCTCATATTACACAACCGTGGATAAGGCCGCTTGCCCCACAAATGCCTGAAGGCTTGAACATCCCTCCACCAACGACAGAAGAATATATTCATGAGTATATGCCTTATCTTATGACTGATCATAAAGCTGAGAATGAGGATTACACTTATGGCGAACGTTTTGTTGCTCCAAAAATAAGGATGTGGGAAAATGAAAAAAGGGAACTTTATTGGGAGAAAACAGAAGACTATACAAAAGAAAGAATAATCCAGATAGGCCCCTCTTCAATTGACAGTATAATAAAGACATACAAAGACCATGGACCCAGAAACAACCAGATGATACTCCAATGCGGGATGTCATCAGATATTCTACTGGATGATCCCCCTTGCTTAAGGCATATAGATACGAGGATACAGGACAACTATTTGCATTTCATGATATATTTCAGATCATGGGATCTTTGGAATGGTTTTCCTGTGAATCTTGGCGGGATTCAGTTATTAAAAGAATATATGGCATCTGAAATTGGGGTTAAGGATGGTGAGATGATTGTATCTTCTAAAGGGCTTCATCTATATGACTATGTTGTAGAGCTGGCAGAGATGAGATGCCAGAAACAAGCTAAGAATAGGATATAGTGCATGGATTTCCAGTCAAAAACAAAAACATTTTTATATTCTTCTTTAAAATTATTTTTCATATGAAATGCGACAACTGCGGTAAAGAGGAAACCTGGCTTGAAATCATAGGCTCAAATTTTATCTGTAAGAAATGCATAAATAAGCATAAGATAATGGGGCTTATTTTCAGGACTCATATGAACTCATTCCAATTTGCTCTTAGGGAACTTAAAATTAAGAATTACAAAGATTTCATGACAATAACAAGAAAACAGCTTGAAGACATAATTAATTTCAGAAAGATTGGAATCAAGCTGGAGACTACTAATGTTATTGAATTGGATTAGAAATGATATAAAATTAAATCTGATTCTTATTTTTAGTGAATTTATAAATATAAATTATGAGACCTAACACTAATGCAGCTGTGCAAAGGTAATAATTTAATCCATTACTTATCAGACCCAGTAAAGGGTTCTCTTCTATTGGCCAAAAAGGAGTTATATCAAAATGCATAAAAGAATCTAAAATTATATGGACCCAAACACCAATTAAAGATCCAGCAATAATTGATGATAATGAATAATTTTGTTTTATCTTGAATAAATTAGTGATTTTTTGTAAACCTTTTCTAAAGTAGTACACTCCAATTGTTATAAAGAAAGCTAACACTGTAGCTCCAATAAATGTATGAACAAGCCCATGTAATGGTAAACATCCATTAAAAAAACAATATGCAGTTCTAACATCAACTAAAATACTAGCTAATAAAATTGAAATTAAATTAATCCTTTTTTCAAATATCTCACCAATAAATAATCCATGTCCTAAATGAAATGGTGTTAATGGCATATAGCCTATGAGTAAGTTAGATAATATAAATCTTTAGGGCAATTAAATTCTTTCACTTCAACATCTTTATAAACTTCTCAGGATTCTTTATAATTGATTATTTAGGCCAAACATGCTCATGGCAATAGCTGATTTCTATCCCAATTTAGTCTTGTCCATGTTTGTACTTTCCGAGAGTTAGGGTTTCTTCTATAGCATTTTTTTTAAGGCCTATAAACCAATCCTCATTGGTTACTTTCACTTTCACTTTATTTCCCTCAATCCGTTTGATTTTAATTGTATCATATACTTCAATTGCGTAGCCCATACCAAACCCAAGGGTACATTTGGTAGAATAGGTCTTTAGATCATAACCTTCATTTGAGTATATGCCAATCTCTATCTTGGGGTTCTGCGTCTCCAAATTATTTCCTACGTTGAAAAGATAGGCTGCAATCTCTTTCTCTGGTACCAGGTATAATGATTCAAGTATGGGTTTTATCTCTATTGCATCGATTATTTTTTTCTCTAGATAACTTTTTAATCCATATACTTGTTCTGCTTCCATTAGGAGCTTTTCGTTTTTTTTGTCCATTTTCTTTGCCTCCTAGTTTTGAATATGTTTTTTGACTTTTTTGTCATAATAAAGGAATAACTCTAATATATTTAAACTTGATGTTCCCCCTAGGGGAACAACAACCACAAGATTTATATATAAATTAAAATATCTATGAAAATATGGATATAGGAATACTGAGAGATATTGGGCTTACTGAAGGTGAAAGTAAGGTTTATCTTGCTCTGTTACGTTTAGGGCAGACTACTACTGGCCCAATAGTCAGGAAATCAGGAGTTACAACATCCAAATCCTATAAAATTTTGTCCCGCCTGGAAGAAAAAGGGCTGGTAAGCCATGTATATAAAAACAAAGTAAAAAACTTTAAGGCAGCTTCTCCAGAAAAAGTATTGGCTCTTATTACCCAACAATTTCAGGAATTAGAACGCAAAAAGAAAGAAGTTGAAAAAATTGTTCCAGAATTAATTGCTTATCAAAAACAAATAGAAGAAGAACAGGAGGCTGAAATCTATTATGGTTTATCTGGTTTAGATACTGTCTTTGGAGAACAATTAAGAACATTGAAAAAAGGAGGAGAATCTTTTGTAATAGGAATAACTTATGGTGGAGCATATGGTGATAAAGTAGGAAATTTCTTTAGAAGATTGCAAACAAAGAGAGATCAAAAAGGAATTATAACAAACTTATTGTATGGGGAAGATGCAAGAGGCACTTTGCAATACCAGGAGATATCAAAGTTTTGTAAAATTAGATATATTAAGTATTCTTCATTAGTGGCTATCAATGTTTATAATGATATTACAATCATATGTGTTTTTGTTGGCCAACCAATCTTATTTAAGATTAAAAGTAGAGCTGTAGCAGATAATTTTATTCACTATTTCAGAATACTTTGGGATATTGCAGAGGAGTAATGAGTTTTTGCCTGCAACATCTTTATAAACTTCTCAGGATTCTTTATAATTAATGGAAAAAACTGCGCATATTAAGCAAATAACCTCAGACCCCACAATAAACATAGCTCTTGATACTCTGGAAAAATGCAAGCAGGCTTTGGTATTTGCAAACACAAAAAGGAGCGCTGAAAAGACAGCTGAAGACATAAGCAAAAAAGTAAAGATATCTGGAACAGAAACGCAAACTCTTCAAGAACTTTCAGAAAAGGCTCTTAAATCATTAAGCAGACCTACCAAACAGTGCCAGCGCCTTGCAAGATGCATAAGAAAAGGAACAGCATTCCATCATGCTGGCCTGACATCCAGGCAGAGAGAATTGGTTGAGACTGCTTTTAAGGAAAAGATTATCAAAATCATTTGTTCCACTCCGACACTTGCAGCAGGACTTGATCTTCCGGCATTCAGAACCATCCTCAAGAATCTTAAAAGATTTGGAATGCATGGTCTGCAGTACATTCCCACTCTTGAATACCTGCAGATGGCTGGCAGGGCAGGCCGTCCTAAATATGATACATGGGGAGAAGCCATAGCAATATGCAAGACTGCTCCTGAAAAAGATGAGATAGTTGAGAGATATATTCATGGAGAGCCTGAAGAGATATATTCAAAGCTTGCAGTTGAGCCTGTGCTGAGGACATATCTTCTCTCGCTTATTGCAGGAGATTTTGTAAAGACAAAAAAGCAGATAATAGATTTCTTTGAAAAGACATTCTGGGCATACCAGTTTAAGGACATGCAAAGGTTAAACGAAATTATCACAAGGATGCTTGGAACACTTGAAGAATGGGAGTTCCTGAAATCATCCTGCTCAGATGGAACACAAGACTCTGCAAAACAATCTGATTTCATATCTGCCTCAGATATCCAAAACGCAAATAAATCTAAAAAAGAGCAAGAGATAAAATATGCTCCCACGCCAATAGGCAGGCGTGTCGCAGAGATATATATAGATCCTCTGACTGCGCATGAGATTATAGAATGCCTGAAGACAGCTACTGCCAAGCCTATTGCAGCCTTCTCCTTCCTCCAGATGGTCTCCAATACTCTTGAGATAAGACCTCAGTTACGAGTCAGGGTAAAAGAAATGGAGGAGATGCAGGAAGAGCTTATTCAGTATGAAAGTTTTTTGCTTATGGAAGAGCCATCAATGTTTGATGGTGATTATGATGGTTTTATGAATTCAATAAAGACAGCGCTTTTCTTTCATGATTGGATAGAAGAGAAAGATGAGGACCAGCTTCTTGAGAAATATAACATAACTCCTGGTGAGATCAGAGTCAAACTTGATACTGCAAACTGGCTGCTATATGCATCTGCAGAGCTTGCAAGGCTTATGCAATTCCAGCTTATTATCAAGGATATTAAGAAATTAAGGCTAAGGCTGAAGCACGGAGCAAAAGAAGAGCTGCTTGCCCTTCTCAAGTTCAAAGGCATCGGACGGGTTAGATCGAGAAAGATGTTCAACAACAGAATACGGACAATCGGCGATGTCAGGGAAGCGCCAATTGTAACTTTGGTCCAGTTGGTTGGCAGAGCTACTGCAATAAAAATAAAAGAACAGGTTGGCATCAGGATAGATAAAGAGAAAGTCCCAAAAGGAAAGCGGATTGGACAGTTAAGTCTGGAAAAATATCAAAAATAGTAAACCAAAGAAACTGAAAAAAATGAAACAAGTAACAACAAGAGATGATTCAATAACACTGTTTAATGAACAATACCAGGAACATTATCATTCGCATACTATTGGAGCTATTGAAGAGGCATTTGTAAAGTTTGCAGAGCCTTGCAAAATTAAAGATGGGATGAAGATACTTGATGTATGTTTTGGTCTTGGCTACAATACTCTTGCAGCAATAAGCATGTCCAAGAATCTTGAGATTGTCGGACTTGAAAATGACCCAAAAATACTTGAAAAGACAGCAACTATTGAAGTGCCTGAAAGATTCAGGAAAGATTATGAAATAATAAGAAAAGCTGCTAAAACCCTTGAATATCATGAAGATGGCCTGAAAATAAAAATCCTTGTAGGTGATGCAAGGCAGAAGATAAAAGAAGCAGGAACCAACTTTGATGCTGTCTTCTTAGACCCATTCTCTCCAAAAAAATGCCCCGAGTTATGGACAAAAGAATTCTTTGATGAAATCTTCAAACGAATGAACAAAGGAGCCATATTGGCAACTTATTCATGCGCAACCATTGTAAGAAATAATCTCGCAGACGCTGGTTTTACTGTAAAAGATGGTCCTGTCTTTGGAAGGAAAAGCCCTGCTACAATCGGGATTAAGGAGTAGTATTCTCAAAACCATGCTTAATAGAGGACTTTGATTAACCCCTCTTTTGATGAATTAATCAAAGTAATCTATCAGAGTTTTGAACAAATTAATAGGTTATTCAAAACTCTCAATATTTATTATCTTCTAAATTTAAATATTTTGTTTGATTATTCTAAATATTTTTGCAAGAATTCTTCCAACTGCCTCTTTAAATTATCATCTTGTGAAGATATCTTTATTTTATCATAAGATGATTTCAATACACCCTGCCTTTCCAATACATCAGTAACCCATTCAAATGTTTTTTGTTTTTTTGCATCAATAAACTTTTGGAATTTCTCAGCAGAAAACCCCCCTGCATGTGTCCTTCTCACTTCCCGTTTCTTGTTCAATATTACTCTTTTTTTACCCTTCAACCATTCAACAGCATGAATCTGTTTAACATTTACATAGATAAAAAGAAGTGTGTCATTTTCTTCAATTTCTTTCTTAGTGAAATAAATTAATCTGCTTTGTTTTTTATTGTGCTGTTGAGATTCATCTTTTTTGATCTCTGTTACAGGCCTATGTTCTTTCTTTTCATCTTTTTCTAATTGTTTTTCTTTCTCTTTTTTTTCTCTCTCTTTTTGCAATTCAATCTTTAGTTTTTCATTAGCTAATTTATTCTTTAGCTTGGCTCTTCTGGCATTTTCTTGATTTTTATAAATTTCATCTTCTTTCTTTTTCAATTCTTCTTTTTCTCTTTTTTCTTTATTTAGGATTAGACTCCTGCAACTCTTACAATATACCTCATTATTAAAATAATGCTTTTGCCAGAAAAATAGCATCTTATTGCATTTTAGACATTTGTATATTATTTTTTTCATCATGTCTCTCCACTCAACATAATCAATTTCAATGCCCTCGCCGGGATTCGAACCCGGGTCACAGCCTCCGCGGGGTCATATCATATCCAGACTATTATTTGATTTGGTATATAATATTATTTATATGGTTTGTCCTGAAACTTAAATAAGTATTGTTTATTGTGCTGTATATAAGCAAAATGAATTTGGAACATATAAAAAATAAGAAAAGTTTATATAGTATTTCCTTCAAGATAATATTTAAAGAATATTTAAGATATATGCTGCAGGAAACTCAGGTTTACTAAACAAAAAAATGAAAGGTGATTGTAAATGAAAAATATAAGAAATGCCATGAAATTTAACAAGATTTTACTCTCAGTCTTAATATTAATTTTTGCGACAGGAGCTGTCAATGCAGCAACTGAAGTAATTGAACTTTCAACAGACGCTGATTTAATAATCAATGGGATTGATGAAATGGATTATTCTAGCCATTCAGTCTCTTCCGGCGATATCAATGGTGATGGTATAGATGATGTGATAATAGGAGCTTATTATGCAGACCCATACGGAAAGAGTAGTGGGGGGGAGACTTATGTGATTTTTGGTGGCGTGACTGGAGAAATCAACCTTTCAACAGATGCTGATTTAACAATCAACGCAATTGATGGGGCGGATTATTCTGGCTGGGCAGTCTCTTCAGGGGATATTAATAACGATAGCATTGATGATGTGATAATCGGTGCTAATCTTGCAGACCCAAACGGCCATTCAATGGCAGGCGAGACTTATGTGGTTTTTGGTGGCGTGACTGGGGAAATTAATCTTTCCACTGGCGCAAATTTGACAATCAATGGAATTACTGGGGGGGATCAATCTGGCATTTCAGTATCTTCTGGCGATATCAATGGTGATGGCATAGATGATGTGATAATAAGTGCTTATTTTGCAGACCCAAACGGAATTTTGGGGGCAGGCGAGACTTATGTTATTTTTGGCGGTGAGACACTGTCTGAAGTGATTGAACTTTCAGACGCTGATTTAACAATCAACGGAATTGATAATGGTGATAATTCTGGCCATTCAGTATCTTCTGGCGATATCAATGGAGATGGGATTGATGATGTGATAATTGGGGCTCGTTATGCAGCCCCAAACGGAAATACCAATGCAGGAGAGACTTACGTAGTTTTTGGTGGTGTGACTGGAGAAATTAACCTTTCTACAGATGCTGATTTAACAATCAATGGGATTAATGAAGAGGATTTTTCTGGCCATTCAGTCTCTTCCGGTGACATTAATAACGACACCATTGATGATGTGATAATTGGGGCTTATAGGGCAAACCCAAACGGAAATACTGATGCAGGCGAGACTTACGTAGTTTTTGGTGGTGTGACTGGAGTAATCAATCTTTCTACAGATGCTGATTTAACACTCATTGGAATTGATGGATATGATAGTTCTGGCTATTCAGTATCTTCTGGCGACATTAATAACAACAGCATTGATGATTTGATAATAGGGGCTTATGCTGCAGACCCAAACGGAAAGATTAATGGGGGCGAGACTTATGTTATTTTTGGCAGTGAGACAATGCCTGCCGTGATTGATCTTTCGGACGCTGATTTAACAATCAACGCAATTGATGGTGGTGACGGGCTTGGTTGGTCAGTCTCTTCTGGCGACATCAATAACGACAGCATTGATGATGTGATAATAGGAGCTCGTTATGCAAGCGCAAACGGCAATTATGGTGCTGGCGAGACTTATGCGGTTTTTTGGAGTGCTAGCGGTACTGAACCAATCTACTCAAACTTTGCACCAGCAAGTGAGACAACAAATTTCTCAGAAGCTGGTGATATGGCAAATGTTGCAAACGTGACTCTCGCAATCACAGGAAAAGCAAAAATAAAATTCCCTGATGATTACACTATAAATTCAGACGGAGAGGATTATAATACTAATGTCCTAATGGAAGATGGTTCTATTGGTGTTAATACTTCTGCGCTTCATTCAACATTCAACAGTTCTGCTATCCTGACATTCTACAATGCTGACTGTGATACACCATCAGTATATCATTCTGAGACCAGTCTGACAAGATATGGTATAATTAGCGAGGGAAATATATGCTCTGCGCCGTTATGCACAAATATCCTGTGCACAGATGGGACTTTAACAGTCAATGTTTCTCATTTTACTGGGTATGGCGTTAATCTAAGCGTAAACCTGACTATTGATGCAGATGATCCTAAGAATCCTGGGCAACTTGTGACATTCACAGCAATATATCAGGATGCAAATGATGGTTTCTTAAATGAATCTACATGCAATATCAGTTTCAGTGACGGCAGCCATATCATGGACGAACAGGCAGACCATTACAACTACAGCAGAACATTCGCAACAGCACAGACAGTTGATTATAATGTGACATGCAGCAAAGTGGGTTATAGTTCTGTATTTGCGAATGATACTGCATTGATTGCTCCCAATATCCCTGAGTTTTCAACGATAACTTTAGGATTAGGTTTGATTGCTGTATTAGGTGGATTATTTATCATCCGAAAAAAGAAATAAAAATCCCCATCTCTCCTAGTCAAATAGTAGAATTCTTTTTTGTTTTATCTTTTCTTTTCATTTTATGATTTATTCCTTGAGATTATTGTGAATATGGCAAAGATATAAAAAAATATGGAAGTGAATTTGAAGTTTATTATGATTATGCATTGAGATATTGTATAATCCAAGGCATTAGATTATATGATGTTGAATCAGCTGAAAATGCAGTACTTATCAAATTAAGAAAAGAGCTTGAAAAAATTAAGGAATAAATGCCCTCGCCGGGATTCGAACCCGGGTCACAGCCTCCGCGGGGCCATATCATATCCAGACTAGACCACGAGAGCAATAAACACTGTTAATTATCAATTATTTAAAAACTATTCGAATATATTCCAGTAATCATTGTCCTAATCAAACCAAAATTATTTAAATAAGCAATTCTTAATTCTGTTTAATGACAAGATTTAACAGCAAACATGCCCAGATTACCGTTATGATTATTATTGGGCTTGTAATTCTTATTGCAGCAGGTTTTACCATATACATTTTTATGCAAGATGCTAAAGAAGGGCAGCAGCCTGTTGAAGAAGTTGTCATATTTGAATATGAAGGTCAGCATGAGATACATAATTATATTATGGCATGCCTCAAGCCTGCTGTGATTGAGGGACTTGAGATAATGAGACTCCAGGGAGGCTACATCTATATCCCTGATGATGCAGAGGTGGTTATTGTAAAAGACAGAAGAGACAGGGTTGTCAAGCTGGATAATGGAAGCCTTAAGGTGTTTGTTGATCCTGATGCAATAGGAAATAAAGTGCCTTACTGGCTTGGCGCAGATTATGTCAATATTCCATCAAAGCAGTTTCTTGAGAATGAACTAAGGTTTTATGTTGAATCTGAGACATACAAATGCATAGCAGACTTTGAAAACTTCAGGCAGATTGGATATGAGATAGATTCTGGTGATTTGAATATTGATATCAATCTGGAGAATGCGGTTATAGTGGACATGAATCTTCCATTGAATGTTAAAAAAGGAGAGGTAATGTTTGAGCTAAAAGATTATACTTATGTCGTGCCAGTTGATTGGAACAAAATTCTTAATGCTGGAACTGATATTGTGCTATATGAAATTATGAACTCATATCTTGAGGATTTTACAGTCCAGATGATATCAGTTTATTCTGGTCCTGATGAAAAAATGCTGCCTCCTATGGCAGCAACCATCCCCGGGATGACCTGCTCTGATTTAAGCTGGAATATTGATGATGCCCATGCAAAGCTTATGGCTATTGTACATAAGAATATGCCTAATATCAGGATAAACTCAACAAATTATACTAAGGTGGAGAGTTATAATTCTGCAACGCAAAATTATTATGATTCCTTAGTCCATAATGTACTTGAGAATGATATGTCTTTGCATATCAACCATGAATACAGGATTTTATGGGGCATGAATTTTGATATAAAACCAAAGCAAGGTGATACAATAAAAGGAGATGTTACACGCATAAAAGGGATAGGTTTAATTCCCCCCTTCTGTTCTACAAAATACAATTTTAAATATTCTGTTGAATATCCTGCACTTGTTTCAATAAATCATGACTATTCAGCAGACCTTGATCCATTTTTAAATTCTTTTGCTGAGAATAAAGGCTATGAATTTTCTCTCCCTATGAAAGTTGCTATATACGGCAACCAGAAAAGAGAATATGTCCCAAAAAGCCCCTTGCTTAGTCTTGCTGAAGATGAAGCAGAAAAGGCTCTGGAAAAGATTAATTTTTCAAGCGCACAATTTTTATTTTGTGAGCCTGAGCAGAGACTAAGCCATAATATCACTATTGTTGTTAAGGATATTTTTACAGATGAGAATATTGAAAAGGTTGATATATATTATAATTTCCCTTATAGCTCCAGCTTATGTTATATTGGCACAACAGATGCTGATGGAAAAAGCACTGGAGAGTATCCTTTGTGCAATAATTGCCAGATAACTCTAAGCAAAACAGATCATGATGATAAAAAATATATCATGAGTTCTAGTGATAAACTAAAGAGTTCATATAGTTTCTATATTGAGTCTCTTAAAGAGCTCAATCTTGAAGTTAAGCAGATTTATCTTCCGGATTTTATGAGATATTATTACGAAACAGACGGTTTTATAAACAAAAGGCTATGCACTAATGAGAGTCCAATTCCATTATTTAATAGTACAATAAGAGATATTGAACCAGCTGAATCAGTTGTAATCACAAGCAATGATCTTCCTGGAAATATTATAACATACCCTCTAATGGATACAATAATGCTTTCAAGCGGAGATTACATGCTAAGTACAGTAGCCATAGGAGATTCGACAATTGAACCATCAATTTATGAGCTGGACGATGGAAGGCACCAGACAATAAGCCTGCACCCTTCAGGCAGCGGCACATATTATGGATCCTATCCAATAAGCACTTCAGAATATAATCTCCATCTTGATTATGTAATTAATAATTCAAATATAACCCTATTTGTTCTGGTAGATTATCTTCCATCTGAGATTATTGATGTGAAAAAGGCTACAACCTCAATTATAGGCATCAATAATACTCTTGAATTCCAATATTTGCTTGATCATGATTGCAATGCAATAACACCTGACAAAGATATTAATGTAAAGATATTACAGGAAGACTACGAATGGCTTCTGCAGCCAGTAGTTACATAGGAATCTATTAAAATCATAAAATAAACACAAAAAGATGAAAATGAACAAAGAAGCTTATCTAAGGGTAGTATCAGTGTTTATCATGGCATTGATAGTTTCTTTCCCTTTTTATCCTTCTTATGCCCTTGGTCTGCAGGATGAGATTGCCTCTCAGTACAGGGGGATGGAAGCATCAATTCCTTATGATATTGATTATATCACTCATTTAGATGTTCCTGAATCACCAGAAGCCTGCATAGCAAAGCACGAACAGACAAGCGACCTTGTTGAGATGTTTGATAATGATCTTATTGCAACACTTACAAATGTTATTGATCTCATAAAAGCAATATGTTCAATCAAATCTACAATAGAAACATTGTATAATGCAATCACAACTGTCCTTGGGCATCCAGCCGGAGCTTGTTGTGTAGTGAAACCTCTCCTCGTACCAGTTTGTACAGCTATGATCAGTGCAAAAGTAAAGCTCGAGTTGTCATTTACATTTCTGGACATGACTTGTTGTATAGCTAGCTGTGAATGGTATTATGGGAACGGAGATTGCGGACTGGGATTTGGTGGCACAGTGATTACAGGATTAGCAACAGCAACAGGTGTATTAGGAAACTTTGGTGTTGATCCAGAGACCAGCATATACGCTGCTGCCCTTTGCCCGCCTGCAATACTTACCCATATAAAAAGACTTAAACTGATTTACCAGACTTATGACTGCTGCATTCAGGAAGCATGCCAAAAAGGCATCAATACTGAGATATGCGAAACAGATCTAGAGGTCCAAACATGTATATTCTGGGAAGGCGGAGTTACCAAGGTAATCGCTCAGGTAATAATTCAAGTGATTATAAAGATTATTGTAATGATAATTGAAGCAGCCACTGAGAAACCGCTTTCAAGTTGGATGCCACTAATAAGTTGCCTGTTCTCATGGTTTCAGGTAGTTCATGTTCCAGCAACATTGACTTCAATGTTAGTTACAATAAATGATCTTGAGAATTCATTTGATGAACCTGATTGCAGTGATCTTGATTTTGATATAGATACTGAATATATCCCTGTGCCTACTTATCTCAGGCTTGAAGACACTGACGGAGACGGCAGGTATGATAAGATTGAAGAGGTAAATAAGACCTCAGGTGTAACAGGAGCAGTTGTTGGAAGTGGGATTACTGGCATGGCTATACCCACTTCCTTATACGCAATATCTACACCAGAAACAAAAAAGGTAACTGACTCACAAAAATCAGATCAAATTGATAATACAAAAGAAACTAAAGGAGCAAAGTCAGAAGATACAATGACAACTGATTCACAACAAAAGAAATCAAGAAAAGAGCTGACTGAAATCCTGGAATATTTCGGTGCAATGTATCTGGAATCAGGTATAGATGAGAAAATAGAAGAAAGGTGCAGGGAAAAGGCAGAATCATCTGAACCAGAAAGCCCTGCTCCTTCAAGCAATACACTTGCATCAAATGCTTTGGCAGGATTTGAAGAAGACAAATGCTCAGACCTTCCAATCGAAACATCCATTGCAGTGCAGGCATCAAAAAGTGAAAAAAATGAGGATACCAATACATATACATATGAATATACATATTCTATACTCTCCTGCAAGCAGGATCTTGACCTTATAATTAAACTTCAGGATTCACGTACAATGACTATTGAAACCTATTCATTGCCAAAAGGCAATCCCTCAATAAAATCAGGATCTGTCAATTCCACATTTACATTTACAGAAATCTGCCTACATACAGATGATTATGATATTGGTGAAAATGGTGTATTTTGCAGCCCAGTATCAGGAGTAAATTAAAATGAAAAATCTTAAAAAACTAAAATTACAGATTATGAATACAAACAAAAATATAACTCTATCGTCATTGCTTATTCCTATTTATGATATATTATTTTATATTTTCTCGTATCTTGTTATTAAGAAATATCTTTCTGCTGTCCAAAATACAATTATGGAATTGCAGAACACCGGGCTTTTGACACTTACACAGGACTTGTCAAGATTCAATATTGAATCCAGTTATGCAGTCCTGCAGAAATTCTATGCTTATATTATAGGCTATACTTTTTTGATAATAATTTTCCTTATTATAATCTGGTCTTTGTCAAGATATCTGATATGGCAGAACATCACTGGGAAAAAGTTCAGTTTAAAATCACTTTTTAAATTAATCCCTTCAAATGCTCTCTGGTTGATTATTGTATCTATACCTCTTATAATTCTTTTCCTGCCTTTTTACAGCTATGTTAAGATTTATGGACCTCAATCTTCTCTTCCGTTTGCTTTAGATGTGTTAAGGATTATATTCATAGCAGCTGTATTTGTTATCTTTTACTTTACAGACATGATGCATCTGATCTATCTGAAGACAAATAAAGTATTTAGTTCAATGATTCAGGCATTTAAGAAGGGAACATTAAAAGCTTATCCTATGCTTGCAGGTTATGCGCTTGTATTTGCATTAATCTATATCATCAGCTTGCTGTTCAAAAACCTGGGGACTATAGGTGGCATACTAGATATATTAATTATCTTTGTATTATTTACATGGATAAAGATATTCTTTAGTCAAAATTTACAATAAAAAACTTTCTACCAGTCTTCAACTGGTGGCAAACTTTTTTACTCTGGTTCAGAAATCTGATAATTGCTGTAATCAGGTATGTTTGCCATAATCTTCAATGCTTCGCAGGATTCTTTATAATATTTATTTACAAATTTGTCGCAAAGCGAGTAATCTCCTATTTTCACAAAAGACATATAGCAGTTGTCCCTCCTGCTCTCGTGAGAGATTGAGGTGCAAATATTGCTGTTATTTGTTATCTCTGCAATCATTTTCTGGCACCTGTCGCTAATCTTTTCTTCAGTTATTAGCTGACAGTAAGCAATATCTCCACTTTCTTCAGCGACATTATAATAGCACTGGTTTTGGTGGCTTGCAACTCCTATCTTATCACAATGCGCTTTTGCTTTAATAGTTGATGTTTGCGCAATCACTTTAATTGCTTCCACTCGTTCCCATATTGTAAGTGAAGCAAATTCATCTTCATCTACAATTGGAATAGGAATTTCTTCTTCTTTTTCTCCTTCAGGTTCTTCTTCTTCTGGCAACTTCTCCTCTTCAGGAATCTCAGGCTCACCTATTTGCGCGATTGAAAATGTTATCTTTGATGTCCTCTTTATACCCCCCAATTCTGCAGAAGTTCTTATTGTATATCTGCCTGGCTTTGCATCTGATGGTATCTTAAACTGAGCAGATTTGGATCTGAAAGTTGTTTCTTCTATACTGCTTATCTCTTTCCCATCAGGTCCTGTCATTATATGATTGAGCAATACCATTCCTGCTCCGCTTTTATCAATCTCTGTATTGAATATTATGTACTCGCCTGGAATTATATTTTTAGATCCCAGTTCTGTATCTATGCTTAATGATATTTCTTCTTTGCCTGGCTTACTTAGGATGAGGATTATGGATATTGCAAGAATTGCGATAATTATTATGCCTGTAATCAATATTATCTTTCTTGGCTTAGGTTTTCCAGGAGCATAGACCGAATTTATTGCTTGTTCCACTTCATCTTTGTTATAGCCATAATTAATAAGGTATGTCTTTATGCTGTTTAGATCATAACCCTGATTCAGCTGCTGCTGGATATATGATATTAACTGTTGTCGTGGCATTAGAATAACATTATTGTCCTCATCTTTATAAAAATTGTTTATCACGCAATAGGAGTATATATTCATAATCCATCTTTTCAAAAGGGACATACAAACTTTATTATCCAACAATTCTTCTTTCCATGTTCACTTCTTCTTTCCAGTTTCAATCCCTCAGCACCTTGCTTCCCACACCCGACATTAATCATAAAAAAGTTTCCAGGAAACTTTTTTGACCGAAACTTATAAATAGATGACTCTTTAAAATTAGCTATAAGAGGTATTATTTCAATGTCTTTGAAAAATATTATAGCCAAGAAAGCGCAGATTACATTATTCATAATAATTGGCATTGCTCTCCTTGGATTAGCTATTGCATTTATCTATGTTACTTATGCACCTGAGCCTGAAGAAGAAGCAGAGATTACTGAAGCTATTGAGCTGGTGCCAGTAGAATTCAGACCAATATTCTCTTTGGTTCAGCAGTGTCTTTATGATACAGCAGTAATGGGTCTTCAGGAGCTGGGAAAGCATGGCGGATATATATCCTTAGATAAATTTGGGATGAGTTTTAATGACATGAAGCCTACTGAATCTGATGGGTTGCGTGTATTCCCTCCAAATCATAATACTGCATTGCCTTACTGGCTTTATTTTGAGAGCAGAAATGACTGCAAAACAGGATGCCAGTGCGGAACTAACCAGCCCCAGTTGTATAAGGAATACGGTCCTGAATCTATTGAGGCGCAGATGAATGTTTACATAACCGAGCACCTGGATAATTGCCTAAATGATTTTATGGTATTTAAAGCCAGTGGTATGGATATAAGCACAGGCGAACCAGAAGTTGATTTAGAGGTCAGGCATAGTGATATTGCAGTAAACCTTAAATATCCTATAACTGCAAAAAAAGGTGATATCAAATCAGAACTTGAGGACTTCTATGTGACAATCCCTCTAAATCTCATGCGAATGTATGAGCTTGCCAAAGGCCTTACAGGCCTTGAGCAAAAATATAATTATCTTGAGAGATGGACAATACAGCTTGTGGAGGCAGCATCACTTGGCATAAGATCAGACAGTGTTCCTCCTACTGTGGCAGTCACTTTGGAGCCAGGAGTTGCTCCTGTATTCTGGTCAAAAACAAAGACCAAAGAACTCATTACTAATAATATCCTTCCTCCTTATCTTCCTCTTTTCCAGGTATGGGGCACAGACAATTATCACAACAGGCGAGGTCTGTATCAGCAGACAACTCTTGCATATGAGAGCCCGTCAAATAGCAGTTATGAAGATCTTACTGTTAATTTTGAATATCTTCCAATCTGGCCTATATATTATTCTATAAGCGGCAGAGGTGTGAGAGGTGAGATAATCAGGCCTGAAGGAGGATTCCTCAGTTATTTCAGCTTTGTCGGCATAAACAGGTATTATTTTTACCATGATATATCTTATCCTGTAAAGATTGATATATATGACCCATATGCACTGAACAATCAGGGCTATCACTTTATTTTTGCTCTTGAGTCAAATGTCAGAGACAACAAGCCGCTTAATTGTTCTGGTGAAGGATTGGATATATGGGCACCTCCTGTTGCAAGCCTTATGTGTGTTGAAGGCCAGAGCTGCGCTGATGTTTCAATAATAGTTGTAGATGATTTCACTAATGCTCCTGTTGATGGCGTGACAATTCTCTATGGTGCAGGAGAAGAATCCTGCATATTAGGCGCAACTGCTGTTGATTCAGAATCAGGGATTTCCAAACTATCTGCCAAACTTCCTTTATGCATAGGAAGAGGATGCGGGCTCACAGCTGATAAGGATGGATACTTTATATCACCGCTCAATCTTGCAGTGAGATGTGATAATAACTCTATGTGCCTGGATGACAATGTTCTTTGTGATGGAGAGCAGCTTATGATTAATTTAAGCAGGTTATGGAACCTGAACATAACAATAAAGAAAAAACCTATGGTTAAAGGTCTTGCTCCAATAGTAGAATTCCCCTGGCATTTTAAGGATGAGGTAAGACCATTGCTTCCTGATGAGCAGGCATTGTTAAATATTATAAAGATTAAAGATAATCCTGATGAAGAGGATATCAGTGTATCTGTCATGGTGAACGGCACTAATCCAACAGCAGAGACTCTTGGTGGGCTTGTTCCAGGCAGATATGAAGTAGATATTAATTTATTGTATAACCTTCCTGATATCGCAGGAAGAACATCAGTTGTATATGAGTCTGTAGATGTAATTATGGATGACGGAGAAATAATCACTCTTGGCCCATACACATTTAATGATACAGTCATTGAAGGCGGCGCAAAGTATAATGTGACTATCACTCTTGATGATTTTATCAAAGGCAATGTAACATTTTATGCAATATCTGCGCCTGACTACGCAACATTTAATTCACTTAATTTTAATGATCTGGAATTATCAAGTAAGATTGAGGATCTGTCACAGCAGTACAGATTAGCCATACAGCCAGTATTTGGAGGAGATTAAGAAATATTATAAAAATGGAAAAAAACATTTTAACTTCAGCAGCAGTATTCATGATATGCTTAATTGTAATGTTTCCAGTCTATTCCTCAGCAGCCATGGCAGACTCAGGCATAAGCCTTATCAGGACATATGATAAACAGCATAATGTTGAAGGATTTATGCAGACTGGCGGTGAGTTTACAGTTGAGGCCCATGTTAAAATTGATGGCGATGATGATATAAACACCACTCAGGTTAAGATTGGATCCACTGATTTTGCTGAGTGCGGTAATCCAGACCCTGATTGGAGGTTCACCTGCTTATACTCTTTCCAGACATCAGGCTTTTTGTTGAATAAGCCATCTCAGAGCTATGACATCAAATTATATAATGATTTAGCTAATATTGTTGACACAAAATCTGCTTCAATCACATTTGATGACCTTGCTCCTGTTATCAATTCTTTTGATGCGCCTGATATTGTAGGTAAAGGAGCTTTTGCAATGGATTATGCGGCCAGGGATCCAGTCAGCTCTGAATCCGGATGCAGCGGAATAGGCTGGATTAAGATTTATCTTAATGACGCTGCAGAGCCTTTGATTACAGAAATAATAAACACCTCTTTATGCAGCTATTCAGGAGAGATTGAGATACAAGGAGAAAGCCTTGTAGATGGAATGAATATTCTTAAAATGAAAGTATTTGACAGGCTTGGTCATGAATCATCTGTCTCATCTGAGAGTGTTGAGGTAGAGCTTTCAGAGATCTCTGTCACATCTACGGAACTCATTGATGATTCTGGCGAAGTAATTGAATGGTTTGTTCCTCATCCTTCAGAGGCTTTGCTTGTAGTAACCTTTTCAGGCCCTTCAATAAAAGAAAGCACACTTAAGGCAGATCTCTCTGAAATAAATCCCACTCTGCAATCAGTCTCAGCAGACAGATGCGTAGAATCAGATGGAATCACAAGCTGTGAATGGGATTCTGTAATGATAGATATACCCTCTGCTAAAACTGCTCATCTAACATTTGAGATGGAAGATTATGCAGGCAATCAGGTAGTTAAAACAAAAAATCTGCCTATGCCTGTTGACACTCAGGGTCCAACTGCGATATCACTGCGCTCAGCATTTGCTGGTGTCATGAATTATATGAGCGCAGAGGATAATAAATTTATAGCCATAATAAATGAGAATGCTGCTCTTGATCCTCTGAAAATAAATCTTTATATCGGAGACATAGCCAGAGGAGATGAAAATTATTATGTAAAGGCAGAATCCTGCGAATTGACAGGCGCAAGCCAGTGGCAGTGCAATTTTACAGACATAGGTCTTGCTGTTTTTCCTGAGGGATTATCTAATATATATATCCTTACTGATTCCAAAGACAAATATGGCAATTATTTCACTAACAATTATTCTATTGATCTAATCATGGATCAGACACTGCCTGTATTGACTGATATGAATGTTAGGATAATAAGCGCAGAAGAAGAGATTGTGGAGAGAGATTATGTCCAGGTTGGTGACTCGCTTGAGGTTACAATAAAGATAGATGAAGAAAATGAGCTTGGCGATATATATGGGGATTTTTCATCAATAATCTCTGGCGCAAATCATTCTGTCCCATCATGCAATAAGGAAGAAGATGTCTGGGTCTGCGTCTGGGAAACACATGTCATTGATAAAGGCTATACAGACTCACATTTTTCTTTGCATATAGAAGATATGGCAGGAAATGCCATCCCTCAGGATATAGTTGTTCCTATTGAAGTGTTTGGAGTTGAGATAGGAGAATCTATTGAATGGTCTGCTGATATAAAATTCTCATCACCTTCTGCCATAGACAGGCAGATAGTTACTTTGTATGAACCATTCATGTGGGTGGGATTGGTTTTATCAAGTGCAGATAGCTCAGTGATCCCTGTTGAAGTTTCAATCACAGAGTGCTTTAATACAGAACAAATAGATAAAGAAAATAAAAGTGCAGTAGATGAAAGCGCAGTAGATGCTGCTGCATTCCTTAGCGATATTCCTGAAGTATATAATTACAATACACTCAACAGCCCTTCTGCTTCATCATATCCTTTATACATAAAATTCAACCTCCTGCGCATGGCGCCAGAAGAGGGTTCTTTAAAGATAACCTGCTCTTTTAATATTAAAGGAATCAAAGATGGCAGGACTGTTATATACTCTCCTCCAGTAAATGCCTCTTTCAATATTAATTATTTCAACAATAATATTGGTGATATTGAAACAAATGTCCAGGATGAGATAGACGATGTCAAGGATGGCTGGCTTGTCCAGGCTGAATGGCTTGGGCAGCTGGAGAAGATTCTTAGTTATGGCCAGATGGCATGCAGTCTTGTGAATACCATGGCCGAAGTCATTAGCATTTTTACACTTATTAAAGATTCTTTTGGAGAAGCTTGCGCAACAGGATTCGGATCAGCAAGCTGTCCTTTATCTAAAGCAACAGGAGGTCTTGCAGAGACAACTAAAGAGGCAACTTTTGGATTTTATGAGACTGTCAATCCTTATTGCAAAATGCTGAACTGCCAGTATTCAAAGGATGATGAGATGAATCAGAAGGATGACCTTCATAAATCTCTTGGTTGGATAACTGGCAGCAGAGGTTTTGTCCAAAGGATGGAAAATTCTGGCAAAGACAGGAATGCATGGCTGGGCAATCTTGATCCCTACGTAAAAAACAGCCTGTTTCTGAGCATACTGTATATTTGCCTTCCTGGCGTGATATATAATCTGCAAAAAGCAAGGGCAGTTGATTGCATCTATATCAACTGCTTAAATCAGGTTGAGAATGGCATGCCTATTGCTACATGCACATCGCAGAGAGGCTATGCTTATTGCAAGTTTGTATTTGGAGAAATATTCAATGTTATTCCATTTGCTTCAGCAATCAGCAATATAGCTAAAAACATACAGAAAGCATTATCTCATCCTGCTGAGTTGATAGGGTTTGCACTGAGACCTATTTGTAAGTATTTCTGTGAGACCCCAGAATCATTTTGGTGTAGTGCATGCACTGTTGTAGATTTTATGGATCTCTTTGCTGATGTAGCATGTGACCTTGGCTTATATGGAGGAGAGAAATGTGATCCTATCTGGGAATCTTTTTCAAATGTTGGAGAAGACGCATGCTCTGAAGCATTAGGTGATGATGGAGAAGAAGGGGAAGAGGAATAAGTGAAAGAATCATAAAGATTTAATATAATATGATTATAACAAAAATGAACAAGACTAAAAAAGGCGAAAATGGCTCAAAATCCCAAAAGGGATATTGGAATGCAATTATGGGAATATTCCTGATTACAGCATTATTTGGGAGTGGATTATATCTTGCATATGATGATGGTGGAATTACTGGTATGGCTGTTGATACTGCTACTGCTACTGGTAGTGCAACAGAGCCTCATTTATACGAACCTATCTATATAAATAAAAAACCTGATAGGTCATATGATGTGGTGTATCAATATGATTATAGTACAAAGACTTGGGGAGTATCTGGATCAATCGGTGATAAAGGGGATTTTGGAAATAAAGCTGATGTTCAGAACTCTGATTCATTTGAAGATGGAATGGCGAAGATATATGGTTATCATACTTCAAACTTCTTTGCTTCTAAAGGCAATGTTAAAGATGATATTGAAATTGGTGATGGGGAGAATCCAGAAACATATGAAACAAATTTCTTTAATAATAAGGATAATTTAAATTTAAATATATTTAAGGATCAAGTTACGACAGAAGCACCAGAGGCAGAAAAAGCTGAACCTGAAGAAAAGAAAGCAGAAGAAAAGCTTGTAACTGACTCTCCAAAGGAAGACACTGAACCTGAAGAAAAGAAAGCAGAAGAAAAGCCTGTAACTGACTCTCCAAAGGAAGACACTGAACCTGAAGAAAAGAAAGCAGAAGAAAAGCCTGTAACTGACGCTCCAAATGAAGACACTAACTCTGAAGAAAAAGATAAGGCAGAAACACAAGTGGCAGCAGAATCTGATGAAGAGAACCCTACTACCATAGTAAATAAATATTCACTAGCAGGAAAACAATTAACGCAAGAGCAGTATGACAGAGTCATTCTGGACCATCCTGTGCTAAAAAATCAGATTGTGAAATTAAGTACAGCCTCTACTTCTACATCGTCTCCTCAGGATTCTCAACAAGGAACAAACCAAGAGCTATATTCTGGTCACTATAATGGTATTTATATAACTAACACTAAAGATTATCTAAATGAGTATGGCGCAAAAGACATCACCAAAGTCACAGATAAGAAATCTGTTAATGGTAATGTCCTTATAACAACAACTGGCGAAAACGGACCATCTGTATTGAATTACGGCGGTGAGACAGTAACATTGCCTGCTAAATCCGAAGTAGATTTTAAGAATATGGACAAAGCTACATTTACTGTCCTTCACACTCTTGATGAGCAGAAGTGGGGCGGCTTAAGTAATCTTGAGGTAGAAGATGGATATTACAATCTTGGTAATCTGAAAGGCTTTACTAATTCAGGAGGTGAGGCTGTTGTGCTGGATATGTCTGATCGTGAGGGTTTTGGGACTGGTGATAGTACTGTCTGGTGGTCTAGTATGACTGTGGTGCATAAGGATGGCACTACTACAACCTATGATTGTAATCAGGCGCAAGATAGGTGCAACAGTAATGATGGTGTCCCAACATTGGGAGATTACACATCATCAAAAAGAGCAGCTGATGGGATTACTGTAACTCAGATAGTGGATAAGGTTGGGACAGTGAGCACAACCACTAACTTTGCTAAAATTACACTGCCTGATGGTTCGGATGTTAATGCTATAGTTGATGCTGAGGGTAATTATTATTATTCTGAAGTAGGTCTTTTTGGACGGACATGGAAAAAAATCGATAAGGGTGATTGCCGTGAGGGCAAGTGCGAAACCAGTGGGGAGAAACCAGATAAATTGCCTAAAGGCGCAGAAGATGCTGATAATGAAGCAAATTATGGGAGGGGTCCTGATGTTTTTGAGACGATGAATCTCTTTGGAGATATACTCCGCAAATGGCAGCAGGATACAGCAGGATACAGTGGCATGTCCCTGCTTTATGATGAGCCAGATCCAGTAATTGAACTTGATGAAACAATGTCTGCCCTGCTTGGTGGCATAGATGGCTGGACTTCTTTGATATGCAAAAGTAAGATGACTGATTCGCTTGATAGCGGCATGGCTTTCTCATCAAACCCAAATGGCGCTTATGCTCATGTTGAAGGAGAGAAGATAATAATGGGACATTATAATGAAAGCTCCCTTACTAAAACACAATATTATAAAATAAGCGCAAGTGTTGATCCTGGTGGTGAAGATACTGGCTGCGATATAAAGTTCAGTTTATATCTTAAAGGTTCAGGAGGAACATTATACTTATATGAAGATAATGGCAGTGTGAGTTACAGCTCATCTGAAAAAACATATGAATTAGCCAGAGGAGATAGTGGGATATCTTATGCAGGTTCTGCTATGGAATTCTTTGAGGATGAGCGTAATTTTGATAAAGTTTGCATAAAGTTCCATGACCTATATCCTGAATTTGTATCTGCAGGAGAAGGCTGCCTTGTCGGAGTCAATGAAGGCGATGAGATATGCAATAAGCTCAATGATTTGGGTACAACTGAATCATTTGATGATCCTTGTCACAATAGCTTTGGCTTTATCATGCCTCATTGCTGGGGCTGATAAAAATGAAAAATAACAGATTTGTTAGCGCATTCACTGGCAGTTTTAAAGATTTGAATTATCGTTCTGCGATTATAATAGTGATTGACATTCTTGCATTTTTTCTTACAGCATTTGCACTAAAGAGAGGAATTGGGTATGTGCAGAGCATAATAGTCAGCCTCCCTCATCCAGATGAGTTATTCTCTTTATCTCTTGAAGAAATACAGGCAGCATTTACTCCAAATCCTCAGGTAATGATAATAGTTTCTCTGATCCTGATGGCTGCAGTAGTGCTGATTATATTTGCTCTGAGCAGGTCTGCTGTCTGGCTCTTGTCAGAAAAGAAGCAGATGAATCCTAAAAGCTTTGCAAGATTCACCCTCATATTGCTGTACTGGTATGTTGCAGTCCTGATTCCTGCTGGTGCGCTTTTCTATATCATGAAGCCAGGCATAAAACTCATATTCCTTGCAGTCATTGCCATGCTGTTCCTGCATTATTCACAATCTCTTAACATAGCATTGACAAAATCGCAGAGATTCAGACAAATAATAACTGCATTCAAAACAGGAACAAAAAAGATTCATCTTTTCCTGCTCAGCTATCTCTTATCTATTCTGGCTTTCATCATTCTCAGCCAGGCATGGTGGATTTACAGGCACTTCATGGATTCATATTTGGTGCCAAGAATAATCACTCTTGCTATTGTCATGTGCTGGACAAGGTATTTTATGATAAAGATTATTCCTTAAAATTCGTAAAGCGAATTTTAATGTGAGCGCAGCGAACTAGGGGTTTAATTCCCCGACCTTTAGGTAGTTTATTCTAGAAAAAAATTTATAGCGGCTTCGCCGCAGTATATACTGCGGACGAAACTGCGCTATTATTTTCTTGCACGAAAATAGCGTAAGCTTTGTTCGTGGAGACGAACAAAATGGATTTCAC
>JAYEPB010000123.1:0-9060 GCA_034723595.1 Nanobdellota archaeon | reverse complement strand
AGGTGGATGCGCCATAACTGTAGGATATAATGAGTTTGCAACAGTTGAAAAGTATATCCAGAATCAAGCAATACACCATGGATTAGCATAAGATACCCCAATCTTTAGATTGGGGAGTAGGTCATTTGTTCCTCTGGAACATGATTAACTAATTCTAGATCTGTTTTATGAAACAAACTCTTATCTCCATCATCAAAAGTAACCTGCATATAGTTTTCTCTATCAATTGTTCCATGAGAATCTCTAACACTGGTCTCTATACCCTCTTTCTGGGCATATCTGCTATTCTTTTTAATCTTAACTCTTGCTCCTTTATCTAATTCTGGCTTAGATAAACTTTTAACAAGCCACTCTTTCAATTGATTATTCCATGTCATTTCAGTCATTTTCACATTCCCCTCATTTATAATCATTAGTTCTGAAAGTTTCTCATTATTTTATTTACTTCTTAGTAGTTAAGATTCTTAGTGCATATATAATTTATTCCTTCTTAGATTCTTACTTCTAAGTAAGATTCCTGTATTTATAGCACATTTTTGCCTATGGAACTATAGCACTTCAAGAACAAAATGATTCCACAAATATTTGTGTAACAAATTATTATCAATAGACCTTATCATGGTGGTCAAAATCAACAAATAGAATAAATTTTTTATTTAAATCAACATGAAATGTCAACACAAAATGTTTATCTATATGAACCCTTTGTAGATCTTTGAGATTATATCTAAGGTTTTTATATCTTTTAATGCCATCTTCATCATTATTGCTGATATATTTAATCTTCTTATTAATTATTTCTACCTTCTTTTTGTCTTTTTTCAGCAACTTTCTGATTTTTAGTTTAAGCTCATCAGAAATATCAAAATCAAACATTAGTCTGCCTCGCATAATCTATCAAGTTCTTTAATACTCATTTTATTATGACCATATTTCTTTATGTGCATTTCCTTAATCTCTAATACTTTTTTAATGTACTCATCTTTAGCTTCTTTTTCTACTACATCCTCTCCATAAATCTCTGCAAATTTATTAAGTGCTGCAGATTTGTCTTTAAGATCGAATTTTGCCTTTAGGACATTAAGCACTTTATTTGTATAATCCTCTAATTCTAATCTTGCAAAAACCATTTTTTTAGCCTCCTGCACACTTGTGTGCATCTCATGTGTATCTGGTGTGCTTATGAACTATTTAAATCTTTTTATTCTGAGTTCTTATCCTAGATATATAATGTGGTTCTCTTGCGCATGTATAACTGATTTTCTCCATTATTTGTGCCTGTATAGATTTTTATCTTGTTTGGGAGAAAGATACAGCATAACAGTATCAATGTCGAAGTAATACAAGATCATTGATTCTCACTCTATTCAAACCCCAAGCTTTCTCCTCTCATTCTCATAATATTTATGCAACAACTTCCAGAGCCTCATTATAAGTCTGATTGTATATCTTCCAGTTTTCGTACATCTTTTGCCCTTTTTCAGGAATAGAATTTTTTTCTATAAACTTTTTCAGTGCTTTTCTTAACACTGCAACATTGTAAGAACTTATAATCTTTGCAATAACATATTTGTTAATCAGTTTTATTGGATTTTTACTATTGATTATCCTATCTGCTGCTGTTTTTAGCTGCATTGAATTAAGCACTACCCTATTTGAAGTATATTCCATTCTAAGCAGCAAATTCCTTAACTCAGGCAGATAAGAATCTTTCTGCATTATAAGAAGTGTGACAAGCTCATATAAGTGAAGTATATCTTCTGCTTTTATCTCTTCTTCTATTTGAATCTTATCGAATTTGAAATTAGCAATGCTTATTGCTGAAATTGATTTAAAGAAAAGCGTTTTCTCAATATCATCTGGGAGATAATTGACATGTATCCTACCATCCCTGTAATCTTCCTTGTTATATTTTGATATTATAAATATATCTATATCATTAAACTTATCGCTGTATAAAAAAGAGCCTGAAATAAGAATCTTCATATTTTTGTGCTTTCTTGAATACTTCTTTAATAGGCTAATCGCTTTTTTAAGCTTGTCTTTTCTTATGAACTCTTTCCCTGTTATATCATTTGTTATTTCAAACAATTCAAACATCCCCTGAAGTTTTTTCTTGATGAAGTGATTATAATAATACCTCTCATTGTCAGACAGTTTTTTGTTCCTGAGCCTTGCTTTTAGTATATTGAAATAATTCTGGCTAAATACATACGGCACAAGGTAAGGCTTTGCATTGTTTAGATTCTCCAAAGTCAGGTGATGTTCTAAATTTCTCATTTAGTATAATAGAATATACCTCTGATATATAAACTTTCTGTTTTTTATAAAAATTAAACAAATAAAAAATAATTTACAACAAACCAAATTCTTCTTATTTCTCTTCTTTCTGCTTATCCATGTACTTTTTCTGCGCTTCAACGCGTTCTTTTGCTTTCTTGTTGCATGGAAGACATCTGCCTGTATGGCTTATTTCCCTTCCGCAGTCTATGCAATAACATTTTGCCATGTTTTTCACCCCCAAATTAGTGATGTCTGCCAGAAACCAGAGGGGTTTAAAATACATTATGGAGAAAAAACCGGAGATTATCCGGTTTCGGAAATCTTGTCAAAACAAATAATGGTCAATTGATTTAAAGAGTGCGCTTGCAATCTCTTCTTTTTCTAATTTTAATGCCAGAGGGATATAAAAATTAATGCAATCTTCGACTTTTCGTTTTATGCCTCCCTCAGAAAGATTCTCTATAGTTTCAACATTATGTTGAATATCATATAATTTTATCAATTGGATGTATTCTGGAGCCCCAAGTAGTCTTTTTTTATATTCAATTCTATTAACATTCCTTGTTAAGACATTAACACCCTCAGCAATTTCTGAACCAAAATATTTTTTAATATGCGCAATAGTTAAAGGAGTGTCTTCAACAATATCATGGAGCCATGCGATAGATTCAACAAAATGGCCTTCAGATTTAACACTATTAGCAACCTCTTCTAAATGAGTAATATATGGCAGACCATTTTTTTTTCTTTTTTGCCCTTTATGAAATTCATCTGCAACTGCTTTTGCAAATTTCAAAGTTAAATATTCTGTCGAAGGATCAATATATTCTGCAAAATTACATTCATAACCCTCAATATATCCGCCTGTTGAGATTATTGAATTCCTTATCTCAAAGTCTATTTCAACTGATTTAGATTCTAAATCACAAAACTTTTGTTTGGCAGATGTAATCTCTGCAAATATCTCATTCAGAGGATATGTAAATAGATATTTGTAAGTATCAAAAGAAGGTCCCCAGGAATCAGACCAATCTGTAACAGTTCGTTCTACATACTGCCCTTTGTATGTTGTTAAATAGTCTTTAGATAATTCCTGTAAGATCTGTTCAATATTGGTTTTATCTGCATTTTTCATTATTATCACCAATATTCTAATTAATTGCAAATTATTAATAATTTAAATTAAAACAAATTATCTGTAATATTACAGATTATAACCAAAAATAAGAATATTTCAACAAAAAGGAAGACTCCTTTCTAATTCAGGCAAAAGCCTTATTTTTTATATTTATCTGGTTTATTCTACTAGATTCTCTACTACATAGTAGAAACTATTATAACGAAGTACTGATTCTTATTAGATTATGGTACAAAAAAAAGGATTAGAAAACTTAGTAGGTGAAAGAAAAATAAAAGATACACTTGTCAATAATACACCCTATATTGAGACTGTTTTAGATTCTCAGGCTTTTTTCCTTAATGAATTAGAAGCAGATCCTTCCATATTTTCAAAGTATCCACTCTTAGTCTCATGTAAAGTAGAAGAAAATCTAAGACCAAAATATGAGTTTTATAAAAATGAGATTGGTATGAAAAAGAAAAAAATCGCAAAAAATCCCAGATTATTCACTACTTCCCTAGATATAATGAAAGATCGTTTTCAGCATTATCTTAAGATGTTTGAAGGAAATGAAGAACAGACAAAGTCCTTTTTCAGGAAGGCTGATACAATTTTAGGATATGATACAACAACTATTGATGATAAAATAAAAAAATATAAAGAATCAGGTGTTGATTTTCATCAAAATTATTCTCTATTAGAAAAAAGACCACAGGAAGTAATTGATACTAAAGAATATCTAAAAGAGGAATTAGGTATTTTACCTCCTTCTAAAGGTAATTCATGGTATTATATGCTTTTGGCTGTCTCAAAAGATACAATAAAACCAAAAATCGAATATTGCAATAATGAAGGTATTAAATGGGAAAAATCACCCAAAGTCCTTATATTAGGTTTAGGGACTGAGGAAAACTTAGGGGCATTACCTAGGAGAGTTGAATTAATTAAGAAAGAATTTAAGAATCAACAATTGCCTTCCTTATTTGATTATAAGCAAAATCCTTTAGTTTTAACTAATCCTGATAAAATATTAAAAGATAGAATTAGAAGATATAAATAAAAACCGGAGATTATTCGATTTCGGAAATCTTGCAGAATTTTATGATATAGATTTATAAACCACTTCTTTTGTCATTCCTTAAATTACATTAAATAAAAATGGGGGGAAATAAATGAAAAAAACAAATAGTCTAAAAAGCAAAACAGCAATCATAACAAAGTGCATACTCACGAAGAGTATGCTATTGATGCTTATTCTAAGCATATCCTTGACTGTATCTGCAGCAGAAAATATTGTTATAAATCAGGTCTTATATAATCCTATGGATACTGAATCAGGTGGAGAGGCAGTAGAATTATACAATCCAACAAATTCTTCAATAGACATAAGCGGATATATATTGAGAACAGAGATTTCTGATGCAGATGCAACAATCTCTGGTGGAACAATTATTCAGGCTTATTCATATTATCTTATTGCAGATTCTGGATGGTCTGGCAGCAGAGACAATCTTTCCTGGCCAGAAGCAGACCATGAAGAAGCGATAACAATGACAAATACTGATTCAGGGATTGCTATTGTTGATTTGACTGATGCAATAATTGATGCTGTAGGGTGGGGCGATAGCACAGGGATTAAATCTGGCTTATATGAGGGAACACCTGCAGAATGTATCTCTCCTGGGTACAGCTTAAAACGTATTTTAGAAGACACTGATAACAACAATCTTGATTTTGCAGCATCTTTGCCTGAGTTTCATAATTCACAATCTCAGGTAGATGAGAATGAATCAGAGCAGGAAAATAATGCAACCATGCTGACTCTTCAATTAAACATAACTAATTCAGTGCCTGTTATTAATGAAATCAGCATAAGTCCTGATGACAATCCTGATCAGGAATACACTCAAATCCTGCCTTTGCCAGGGCAAGTAAAAGAGCTAACTCTCAGCATTGAGATAACTGATGATGACGGAATTGAAAATCTGCAGAGCATCAATGCAATTGTCAGGCATCCTGATGGCTTTTCTCAGGATGTCAGTCTGATAAATACACAAAATATATCCAATGTTACAGGGGTTTATGAGGGCATATTTGAGCAATGGTTCTATTTTGAAAATGGGGATTATTCTTTTGAAATAACTGCATCAGATCATACTGTAAGCACTATCACAAGTCAGGTATTTGAAGTGCTTGAGTTGACAGCAGTATCATTGGATACAGATTATATTAGTTTTTCTGATCCAAAGCTAGGAGATTTCAGCACAGTTGAAGGAGATGTATTGTTTGGAACAGATAAACTCACTTTAATGAATACAGGAAATACTGTGATAGATCTTGGGATTTATGGCAGTGATTTGCAAGATGGAGATAAACATATAGCTGCCAACAATATAATGTTTAGTTTTGATAATGATTTCAGCAGCTCTCAATCTGGTATATTAAGCAATGAACTTCAAATAAAAGAAACAGCATTGCAACCAGAGGAGTATTCTTATGTCCCTATCTCTTTTAGGCTTTATGTTCCAACAACTACTCTTCCAGGAGAATATGCATCAGCTATAAATCTTATAGGCATGCGCAGCTAAAATGAACAAAATCTTTTTTTTATTTATTATATTAATTGCTCTTGGAAGCATAGAATCAGAAGCATTAGGTGTTGGTGTTTCTCCAGGTAAGCTAAGTCTGGGGAATATACGCCTTAATATTGATTATGAAAAAGAACTGATAATAATTAATCCAAATGATTTTGATATTGAATTTTTCATAGAATCACCTGAAAATGTTCAAACAAGTCCTAAAAAAGGATATATTGCTAAAGGAAAAACAAAAAAAATAGATCTGACAATAACTTTCACAGAAATCAAAAATAAAGACGAAATTCTTCTGCTTAATATAATCAGAAAAGATGCTCCTAATCAGGCATTAGCCATGCTGCCTGGAATTGCAGTAGCTCTTGAATATGATTATTCTCCTGTAAATCCAAAAGTCCAAAAAGTCCAGGATGAACAAATCATTAAAACTGAGAAATACGTTTTTGAACCTCCTGAAATAGAGAATCTGCAAGAAAATGATGAAGAGGAGGTCATGCAAATTCAAAAACCTGCAGATAATCAACAAAAATTAGATATATCAAATAAACAAAAATATGATGATGATATGTATAAAGTGCCTTTACTTGATAAAATGGTTGTATTAAAGATAGGATTGTTTTTATTGATTGCAGTGTTGTTGATAATTCTGTTTGGTTTTTATTTTTATCATTAGATTTTCTTTTTTTTTCAATTCTTTGCTTCATCCTAAACCAATCTGCTCAGCAATCCAAACGCTTCCTTTTCAAGCTTTGAGAATGCAAACCATTTTTTCCCTAAGTCTTTTAGTGATGCACCGATATGATAGACTTCCTTATTGTCAATAATCAAAAACCTGTCATGCGAATGCTTAAACTCTTTTATCTCAATAGGTGGGTACTGGGCATTATATTTTTCTAAATCTAATTTAAGCTGTTTAGAAATAATTTTTGTATAAATTGTAACGCTGACTTTGACCCTCCTTTTAGTAAAAAGCGTTAATACAGAATCATCGATGTAATTGTCAATCAAAATAATTGATTTCTCAGCAGAACGAATGACATCTGATACAAATTTATAGGCATCAAATATCTGACCATTAAAAAATATTCCTTTTTGAGGTCTTATTTCCTTATTTTCAATTGCTCTAAAAACATGTTCAAACTTCTTGTCATATTCAATCTGCTTTATCTCAACTCTATCTAATCTCTGGAAGACCTGCGCATTTGTTGAGAGAAATCTTCTCATAGCA
This sequence comes from Nanobdellota archaeon, assembly GCA_034723595.1. Taxonomy (GTDB): domain Archaea; phylum Nanobdellota; class Nanobdellia; order Woesearchaeales; family JAGLGH01; genus JAGLGH01. The sequence continues at coordinate 1,835 of JAYEPB010000123.1, read as the reverse complement.
ACAAAGGCATCAATTATTTGAATACTTACATTAATAGCAGTTTTGCTATTTAGAACACCAGAAAGCATAGAGACACCTTGTTCTGTAAATACATATGGTAAATATTTTCTATGTTTTCCCCTCCCATTTTCTAAGGTACCATTTTGGCACCTTAAAGAATTAATCGAGTTTGTGGTCACAAATTGTGACTTCAAGATCTTAAGTTCATTTTCAGTTAATTGGAACATAAATCTCTCAGGGAATCTTTCAATATTTCTTTTCACTGCCCTATTAAGTTGTTTTGTTTCAACTCCATAAAGTTCAGCTAAATCCCTATCAATCATTACCTGTAATCCACGAATGGTCAAAATCTTATTTTTTATCTGATTCCTATCTGAGACAGTAAATTCTTTCATATTAAACACCTTTTCTTATATTTTTCAATTCTTTGCTTCATCCTAAACCAACCTGCTCAGCAATTCAAACGCTTCCTTTTCAAGCTTTGAAAATGCGAACCACTTTTTGCCTAAATCTTTTAATGATGCGCCGATATGATAGATTTCCTTATTATCAATAATCAGAAACCTGTCATGCGAATGCTTAAACTCTTTTATCTCAATAGGTGGGTACTGGGCATTATATTTTTCTAAATCTAATTTAAGCTGTTTAGAAATAATTTTTGTATAAATTGTAACGCTGACTTTGACCCTCCTTTTAGTAAAAAGCGTTAATACAGAATCATCGATGTAATTGTCAATCAAAATAATTGATTTCTCAGCAGAACGAATGACATCTGATACAAATTTATAGGCATCAAATATCTGACCATTAAAAAATATTCCTTTTTGAGGTCTTATTTCCTTATTTTCAATTGCTCTAAAAACATGTTCAAACTTCTTGTCATATTCAATCTGCTTTATCTCAACTCTATCTAATCTCTGAAAAATCTGCGCATTTGAATAGATAAATTTTCTCATAGCAACAAAAGCTCGCATAATTTGTATATTTACTTCAATAGCTTTATCATTATTGAGGACACTTGAAAGATTTGCCACTCCTTGTTCTGTAAAAGCATAAGGCAAAGAGCCTCCTAAGAATTTTTTTGAAGGTATCACATTTTGTGATACCATAAAATTAACTTCATCTTCACTCAAAACAAACATAAAATCAAAGGGAAATCTTTTTTTATTCCTATTTACAGCTTGTTTTAAAGATCTTGTTTCAATTCTATAAAGTTCAGCTAAATCTCTATCAAGTATTATCTGCAGTCCACGAATAGTCAAAATCTTATTTTTAATCTGATTCCCATCTGAGACAGTAAATTCTTTCATATTAAACACCTTTTCTTATATTTTTCAATTCTTTCCTCCATCCTAAACCAATCTGCTCAGCAATCCAAACGCTTCCTTTTCAAGCTTTGAGAATGCAAACCATTTTTTCCCTAAGTCTTTTAGTGATGCACCGATATGATAGACTTCCTTATTGTCAATAATCAAAAACCTGTCATGCGAATGCTTAAACTCTTTTATCTCAATAGGTGGGTACTGGGCATTATATTTTTCTAAATCTAATTTAAGCTGTTTAGAAATAATTTTTGTATAAATTGTAACGCTGACTTTGACCCTCCTTTTAGTAAAAAGCGTTAATACAGAATCATCGATGTAATTGTCAATCAAAATAATTGATTTCTCAGCAGAACGAATGACATCTGATACAAATTTATAGGCATCAAATATCTGACCATTAAAAAATATTCCTTTTTGAGGTCTTATTTCCTTATTTTCAATTGCTCTAAAAACATGTTCAAACTTCTTGTCATATTCAATCTGCTTTATCTCAACTCTATCTAATCTCTG
>JAYEPB010000122.1:0-2080 GCA_034723595.1 Nanobdellota archaeon | reverse complement strand
TATATCAATTTCTTGCATCATATCTTGTTCAAATCTGTCTTCCACAGGCATCTTTTTATAATTCTCATAATCTTCTTCTTGTATTTTTGCTATTTGCTCATCCGATGGTTCTGGTGGTTCAGGATAAGGAGAATTTTCTTCATAGTACTTATCAAGTTTTGATTTCTCTTTCCACATTTCCTTTAAGACGTCTGGCGGCAATAATATTGCATCCGATGTTTTGGGAAATTCCTCTAATTTCTGCTTTAATTTGGGATAAGTAGGGCATTTATCTATAATCTTCTTTAGATTCCAAAGAGCCTTTTTCTTTCCTTCATAGGTAATTTGTGCAAGTGTATTCTCTTCTGATTGTTTCAATTGTGCAAGTGTATTCTCTTCTGATTGTTTCAATTGTGCAAGTGTATTCTCTTCTGATTGTTTCAATGCCCTTAGATTGAAGTAGAATGTGATAATAAGAAACAACCCTGATATGATGAGTGCTCCTATCCCTATTATAATTTCTGTATTCATTTTAACTAATCACAATTTCCAAGAGTATTTTTAACCTATTAATTTTATATCTTCTTGAATACCTCCTATTATCAGAGTGAATCACTCCTACCTTAAAAAAATTTGCATTTTGATTAAATCATTCATTCTATTCTGCTTCGCAGAGACTCATGGAAGATGAAAATCTTATTGAGAGCATCTCTCACTCCGTTATACATCCTCCGAGTTCCCCCTATATCCAATCACAGCCACATAAAGTACATGGCTTACCAGATTCCGCAACAATTAGAATACAAAGAAAAAATCATGTTTGGCTTGACATTCAAGCAATTAGCCTATGCCTTCCTCTTCGGAAGCATTGCCATTATCCTTTTCAACAAAATCAACCACCAAATCCTCAAATTCACCCTTGCTTCTATCCCTTCCTGCCTCGGAATCTGCTTCATGTTCTTTAACCTTGATGCAATCATAAAAGACTACTTTATCTACCTGAAACAAAGGAAGATATTCAAATATGACCCAAGGCTAGAAAAGCTGATAAGCGTAAAAAGCATTGACAACAACATCATAGAGACAGATAAAAAAATTGCAATCCTCAATGTCCAGGCAATCAACTACAGCATAAAGCCAAGCAAAGAGCAGGAAGCCATAATACAGTCATTCCAGAAATTCCTGAACTCAATAGATTTCCCTATTCAGATACTGATGAGCACAGAAAGCCTTGAACTAAGCGATTACCTGACATCCCTAAAATCAAGGATAAAAGAAAGCAATTTTATGGAGCTTTTTGCAAAATACAAGAAGCACCTGCAAAATATCATAAGCAGCAATAAAATCATGAATCGTGTTTTCTATGTAATAATACCAGAAAGCACAAACCTTGAAATACAATTAAACATCTGCATGGAAAGGCTTGAAAACCTCAATCTCAAGGTTGAAAGATTAAGCACAAAAGAACTAAAGCAATTATTAACAAAGTTTTTCTCAGGAACAGGCAAAGGAAGCCTTATCAATTCATTATCTCCTGACTATATGCTTAATTATCCCACTTACCTCAATACAAACAAGAAATATTGCAGGATAATCTACGCATCAGGCTATCCAAGGGCTGTTGAAGCAGGCTTTTTAGACAGAATTGTAAGCTCTCTGGGAGACTTTGACCTAAGCATGCACATTAAGCCATATCCAATAGAAACCATGCTTATCAACTTAAATAAAGAATTGCAGAAGCAGAGAGCAGACCTTTATGCAATGCAGTCAAAAGCAGCAATTAACCCTTCACTGCAAATACAATACAATGATACAAGAAAAACCCTTGAGCAGCTGCAAAAAGGAAAAGAGAAGCTTTTCAACATCAGCCTTTACATCAACTGCAAGGCAGATTCATTAGATGAGCTGGAGATGCTTACAAAAAGGGTTGAAGCAGAGCTTAACAGCCTGATGATTATCCCAGGAACAGCAAATCTCAGGATGCTCCAAGGATTCAAGTCAATGGCTCCATTAGGTGCAGATGAGCTTAATTTTGACCGGAACATCACCACAGAGGCATTGTCAGCATTTTTCCCTTTTACAAGCCAGTTCTCAAGAGTGG
>JAYEPB010000121.1:0-9321 GCA_034723595.1 Nanobdellota archaeon | reverse complement strand
GGTTATTCTAGTTCAGATTTATCTGGGTTGTCTGGTGTGAATGTGTCTGCTGGTAATGATGATTTTGTTATTGCTAAATTTTATAAGACTAATCTATCTTTAGTTAATATCAATAATCTTGGTGGTAGTGGTAGTGATTATTTTGAATATGTTATTGATTCTGGTGATTATTATGTTGCTGTGGGTCGTTCTAATTCGGATATATCTCATCTCTCTGGTGGAGACAACACTGCTGGTTATAATGATTTTGTTATTGCTAAATTTTATAAGACTAATCTGTCTTTAGTCAAAATCAATAATCTTGGTGGTGGTAGTGGTGATTATTTTGAATATGTCATTGATTCTGGTGATTATTATGTTGCTGTTGGTTTTTCTGGCTCAGATTTATCTGATTTTACTGGTGGAAACAATACTACTGGCAAGTCTGGCAAGTATGATTTTGTTATTGCTAAGGTCTTGAAGTCTAATTTGTCTTTAGTCAGTATTAATAATTTGGGTGGCAGTGATTATGATAAGTTTTATTCATTTGTTGTTTCTGGTGATTATTATATTGCTGTTGGTGGTTCTTATTCAGATTTATCTAATTTAACTGGTGGAGCCAATACTTCTGGCAGTTCTGATTTTGTTATTGCTAAGTTTGGTGCTGGGTCTTCATTGCCAACATACACAAACTTTAGTCCATATTCTGAAACAACCAACTTTTCAGCAGTCGATCTAACAAATGTAACAAGCTTAACTTTAGCAATTAATAACAAAGGAAAGATAACATTCCCATTAAACCACAGCATAAATTCAGATGGCGAAAATTATGATACAAATATCAAGATTGAAGATGCCATGATATTCGTAAATTCCTCTGCTTTGCATTCAAGCTTCAATGATTCTGCAACACTTACATTCTATTATGTTGACTGCAATAAGCCTTATGTGTTCTATTCAGAGACTGCAAGCTTATTTGCAGCAGTACTTAGCGAAAATCAGCGCTGTCTTGCTCCTTTATGCACAAACATCACATGCGAAGGAAGCATATTGACAGTTAATGTTGATCATTTCACAGGATTTGCAGCAGGAACAAATGCTAATCTTACAATAGAAGCAGAAGCAGGTGTTAAATATGCTCTTGATTCAATCGAGTTCTACGCATGGTATATCAATAAAACAGATGGAACTCCAATTTCTGGCGAGTGTAATATAACATTTGATGATGATTGGGGAACATGGTTTGAGATGGATTATAATGGCTCAGAATACAATTATACAAAATCATCTGGATTCGCATCTGCTGGAACGCATGATTATAATGTTACATGCTCGAATGCAAGCTTTGTGACATTGGAAGCAAATGATACTAAGGTTGTATCTCCTACTGATATTCCTGAGTTTTCGACGATAACATTGGGGCTGGGCTTGATTGCTGTGCTGGCTGGGCTGGTTATGATTAGGAAGAGGAAATGATAATTCCATGGGAGCGGGTATGTTTATTGGTGATATTAACAAGGGGTTTGTTAAGCCCTATCAAAGCCGTTCTCCTATTTTATTATCAGAATTCAATCAGATTTTCTGGCAAATGCAATAATAACTTCTTTTTGCTGGCCGTGGATGATTTCTGTTTTAGATGATATCTTGAAGTCATGCATCTTAGCAGATTTTTCTAGTATTTCATTGATTCTTCCTTCTGTTGATATTAAAACCATTTTCCCTTTTGCATTGAGTGTGTATTTTGCCTGATAGAATAATTCTGTGAATAGTTTTTCTAGTTCCTTGTCTAAAATAAGTTTGGATTTTTGAGGAGGGAAGCTGATGATCTTGTCTATTGAATGCTCTTTGAATTTTGTGTCAAGCCATTCTATGTCTGTTCTGCTAAAATTGATTATGCTGTTGACAGCAGCAATCTTTGCGTTTTTCTCTGCTGCTTTGATATGCCGCATCTGATTGTCGAATGCATGTATCTTTCCAGTGATTTTTCCTTTGATTTTTGCATCTTCTTTTTCAAAATCAAATTCCATGAATTTTGAGAATGCAAATTTGTCTTTTGTAAAGTAATGGGTAGATTTTTTGGATAAGAAATGCGCAGCTTCTATTGCGATTGTTCCGCAGCCGCACATAGGATCAATGATTATTTCGTCTTCTTTTATGTCAGCTATTTTGAGCATTGCATAAGCAACTCCTGCTTTTAATGCATTTGGGTGGGTGAATATTCTGTAATCTCTTTTGCTGATATCTGCGCCAGTGAAATCTATGCATAAATAGAATGTATTTTTGTCAAGCAAGCCTATGAATGTTATGTCTGGATTGTTTAGGTTGACTTTGGGAGTGAATCCAAGGTTTTCTTTTGTGTTTGCTATGATGTTCTCTCCAATCATTGCTTCAATTTCTGTTCTTTCTTCATTGTTGTCTTTTGGGATAATAGCTCTTGCAGCAAATGATATATCCTCTTTTTTCAGCCATTTTTTGATGCTGCATGATTTGATCATATTTGCAATCTTGTTTTCATCAAAAGTATTGATATTGATTTTTTCAATGACTGCCATGATTTTTGTAAATGATTGAGAGAGATAGCATATCTTGCATATCTCTTCTTCACTTACTTCAAATTTTAGAAAGGAATCTTTTATTTCTGCTTTTTCCCCAGTTAATTCTAATATCTCCTTAGCAGCAATATCTTCCATGCCCTTGAATGTTAATCCTATTGTCTCCATAGCGCTTAAGAATTCGGTTTAGTATTAAAATCTTCTTGTTATATATATAGAATAATAGGTAGAAATAATTATTCTTGCTTTTCTTCTGGCAGCTCGGTGTTTTCTTCTTTAGCAGCTTCATCTTCAATAGGTTCTTCTGCTTCTTCTGTTGTGTCTTCTTCCTCTGCTGGATTTTCTTTTTCAGCTTCTTCGGTTGTTTCTCCTTCAGCTTCTGTGATAGGTTCTTTTACTTCTTCTATCAATCCTTCTTTATTTTCCTGAATATCTTCATCTGCAATCCTTGCTGCTGCGACAACCTTGTCACCTGTAATTAGATTCATAAGCTTTACTCCCTGCGTATTTCTTCCTATTGTGGAGATTCCTGATGAATGTGTCCTGATTATGATGCCTTCTTTGCTCATGAACAGCAATCCAACATCTCCTTCTATGGATTTAACAGCTACAACTGAGCCGTTTCTATCGCTTGTGATGATGTTTCTTACGCCCACCCCTCCTCTTTTTGTGAGCCTGTAATCGCTTACTTTTGTCTGCTTTCCAAAGCCGTTTTCAGTTATTGTGAGTATTGTCCTGTCATCATTAGCATTAACCATGCCTATGACTTCATCGCCTTTTCTTAAGGATATGCCTCGCACTCCTGCTGCGGTTCGTCCCATTGGTCTTACATCACCTTCCTTAAACTTGGCAGCCTGCCCTAATTTTGTTGCTATGATAATCTGCTGTTTTCCGTCTGTCAGCATTGAATCAATTAGTTCATCTCCTTCTCTTAGGTCAATTGCTGCGATGCCTCCCTTTCTTGGTCTGGAGAATTCTGAAAGGCTTGTCTTTTTTACCTTGCCATTCTTTGTGCACATCATTACATAGCCTTCTTTAAATTCTTTGACTCTGACAAATGATTTTACTTTTTCATCCTGTTCCAGCTGAATCAAATTCACAATTGGAGTTCCTTTTGCAAGCCTTCCAGTTTCAGGAATCCTATATACTTTTAGCCATTTAACTTTTCCGAAATTTGTAAAGAATAAAATGTAATCATGAGTATTTGCCACAAATACGTCTTCAACAAAATCTTCTTCTTTTGAGCCTGTTGCTTTTACCCCTTTTCCGCCGCGCTTCTGTTCGCGATATGTATCAGTAGGAATTCTTTTCACATAACCTGCATGAGTGATTGTAACGACCATATCTTCAGGTTTGATAAGATCTTCAAGGTCAATATCTTCGTCTTCAAAATCAAAGTTTATATCTGTTCGCCTATTGTCTCCATATGTGTCAATAAGTTCCTGCGTCTCTTTTTTTATTATTTTTAGGATCTCTTCTTCTGATGCAAGAATTTGCTTAAGTTTTTCAATAAGAGCCAATAGTTCTTCGTGTTCATCTTTAATTTTCTGCTGCTCAAGTGAAGCCAGTTTCTGGAGTTTCATATCAAGAATTGCTTTTGATTGATCTTCTGAAAGTTCATAATCAGCTATAAGCATGTTTTTAGCTTCTTCTACATTTTTTGATGCTTTAATTTTTGCTATAATTTCATCAATGCTGTCAAGGGCAATAATCAACCCTTGCAGGATATGGTCTCTTGCTTCTGCTTTCTTCAAATCATATTCTATTCTTTTCCTGATAACGGTCTGTCTATGTTTTATGAATAGATTCAGTATTGCTTTCAGGTCAAGGACAACTGGTCTGTTCTTAACAAGGGCAAGCATGATTATGCCAAAGGTTGTCTGCATCCTTGAATGCTTGTAAAGCTGGTTGAGTATGATTTCTGAATTTGCGCCTAGTTTAAGTTCAATGACTATTCGCATTCCTTCTCTGTCTGATTCATCTCTTAGGTCGCTGATTCCTGTTATTTTTTTATCTTTAACAAGATTTGCTATCTCTTCAATAAGGTGTGACTTGTTTACCATATAAGGGATTTCTTTGATTATGATTACTTCTTTTTTGCCTTTTTCTTCAATCTCTGGACGAGCTCGTACAATAACTTTGCCTCTTCCTGTGCCATAAGCGCTTTTTATACCATTTGTGCCACAGATTATTCCGCCAGTTGGGAAGTCTGGTCCTTTTATATACTCTGTCAGTTCGGAAGGAGTAATCTCTTTGTTATCAATTGTTGCAATTATTGCGTTTCCAACTTCAGTGAGATTATGAGGAGGGATGTTAGTTGCCATACCTACAGCAATTCCACTGCTTCCATTTATTAGGAGATTGGGTATTTTTGATGGGAGGATAGAAGGCTCTTTTAAGCTTCCGTCAAAATTATCTGTAAAATCGACAGTTTCCTTATCGATGTCCTGGAGCATCTCTCCAGAGATCTTTTGGAGGCGGGCTTCTGTATTGTGATTGATAAAAGCATTAGCAACAAAAGAATGGCAATGACTATCAACTTTGACAGAGAATACTTCTTCTTTTTTAGGTAATTTTATGATTGCTGTGACTTTATTGAATAGATATTTTTGTTTTAGAATAAAATCTATAAGTTTTTTATCTTTAGAATCAATAATCTTTATTAATCTATTATAATTTTTCTCAAGATTATTGTATCTATCAAAATTATTTTTCTGAACAAATTCAGTTTTATATCTCTTTCTTAAATAACTGTTCAAATAAGGTATAAAATCTGTTTTACTCATTCTCATTGGATTCATATGGTCAATATTTGAAATAATTGTCTTTTTTCTTTCTGAGAAAAAATCTATTTCTTCTTTGAATCTTTTGATTGAATCGTATCCAGAAATGATTAGTTTGTAACATCCATTTCGTTTATCAGTGTAAGGTTTTGTTGTAACTATGCCCAGATTTAAGAGCAGAATCTTTAGTTGTTCTATTAATTTTGTGCTTTTTGAGTTATAAGTAAGTTCAATACTTTTGCCGTTATGCCTTTTGTCGGTTTTAAGTATAACAGAACCATCGCCTTCAAATAATGATTTTAGGAATTGAATTATTGTCTTTTTTGAAGACTGCAAGACTGAAAAAGGTATCTCTTTTTTATCAGATTTTTCTTTTGTTAGTCCTATATTTATTAAGAAATCAATAACAGATTTATGATAGATATTAAGCTCCAGGCAATTGCCAGAGATTTTTCTTTCATATAACTGAATCCCTTTAAATTGGTTATAGATAATATCTTTAACATAATTATAGAAGCGTAAGTCTGAATTACAAAAATATATCTTATGTTGATGGAAAGATCCTTCTGAGGTTAAAGCTCCTAATAAAAAAGCTAATTCCTGGTTCATCTTTGAAGGTAACTTGATATCTTTCATTCCTTGTGTTAGTTTAGGGGCAAATTGACTTAATTTCATATCCTCTTTTGAGAATAAAGATGAATTTCTAGTTAGCAAAATAATATCTTCCTTTTTTATATTTTCAAGCAGTTTCCATTCAATCTGCGGGAATCCATTATTTAGTGTCCAGCACATCAATGGGTGATTATATGACCCTTTTATTTTGTAGCCAAGCAGAGAACTTATTTCAATAATTGGATGTTTCCCTGAATTAAAGAATTTTGAAGCGAGGTTTTTTTTGCCAGTATGAGAAAGGATTTTCAGATTGATTCTTGTTTCCTTTTTACTTGAAATATCTTTAATTGGCATAATGCCTTTGTCAGTTAATATCAAAGAGTCTCCTGTAATGCAATATCTCATAGCTGCCGCAGAATCCCCATCAATGCTTCCGAAATTACCCTGACCATTTACTAAAGGATAGCGAAGGGAGAATGTCTGAACCATACGCACCATTGAATCATATACTGCTGTATCACCATGAGGATGATATTTTCCCAAGCAATTGTGCGATACGCAGCAATTGGCTATAAATTCATGATTAGTTTCAACCTGGATGTCATATGTTTTTTCTGCTGTTGCTTCTTCTATTTCTGAAACCCTGATAAAACTTATATTGTTGTCAATTATATTTTTTATTATATCATAATATTGTGAGTCTATTTTTTTAAGTTTATTCAGGATGCCCCATTCTATTATTTGGGTTTTAGTCAAAAACTTATCTTTGAGGTCTTTTGAATATCGTATTTTAGAGCCATCTTTATATTTTATGCCCATTCTAAATTTGATTCCTTGTTTATCTTTATACCATCCAGAACCAATGTCTAATTTACTAAGTTCAGAAAATACTACTTCTCCTGCGAAAGGTATTTCATCAGCTTTTATAGGGATCACTCTTGTATTATTTAGGTGTGATATTCTTTCTGATCTTTGTTTATGCATGAGGTTAAGATTTTCAGACATATCTTTTGCATATTTGCCTCTTATTTCTAAATAATAAAAAGGAAATCTTGTATGTATATCCCTTCCATTGACCTTACTTTGCCTGTTAGATAAATCTACATGCATTTTTGAATAAATTCCCAGATATTGCAGAAGCACCTGCAATTTGCTGATCAGATTATTGGATATTGACCCATAATGGATAACATTTCTGATGATATGTATGCTTCCATCTCCATCAATCAATCCAGAAATAAATGCATATGCGCAGGTTTTAGGTGATTGAAATATCTGTATTGGGATGTTCTTAGTTAATGCATTTAAGTTAATCATATTAAAGGTAGAAATAAAAAAATCATTTAGTGTTTTTTTGTTTATTCTGATCGTATAACCTTTGTTGATGAGAATCTGCCCATTTGCTGTCTCGAGTTCATATTCTTTTTCTTCTATGGTAGATACATAATCAAATTCAGATAAAAGTATGCTGTTTACTTCTTCAATTATTTCAAGATTAGCAGAATAAAATCCAATTCTCTTATCATTTTCTATCCAACCATCGCTCATCAAGAATCCTAAAAGGTAAGCTATTTTTTCATTAAGTTTTATATTCTCGTTTAAATCAAGATAATTTTTTATTTTTGGATATTTAGATTTGATGACAATAAAATCAGTTTTAGATAGGTCTTTAGCTTCTTTCCATTCATATTTAAGATTTGCATTAAGCACTTTGAGTTTTTGGGATTGTGTTACTGTGTTTGAGATTCCATTGTCCAAAGTGAGTTTAAGCAAGGGTTTTTTGGGCATTTCATAAAGTTCTGTAACATTATGTTCTCCATTTTGAGTAAAAACGAGATCTCCTTTTTTGATGTCTTGTATGGGTAAAATTCCATTTTTTGTTAATATTAAAGTATCTTTAACAAAACATTCACCCACAATCCTTGCTGATTTCTTATAAGGCTTGTTAAACTGCATTCCCATGTCATTCATGGCATACAGGATTCTCCTGTGAACAGGTTTGAGTCCGTCTCTAACATCAGGCAGTGCCCTGCCTACAATAACAGACATAGAATAGTCAAGATAAGAGGATTTCATCTCTTTTTCAATCTCTTTGGATATGATTTTTTCCCCTGTTTTCTTCTCTTTTTCCTTTTTTTCTTCTTCAGGGGTTTCTTCTTTAGCAGGCTCTTCTCTATCTTCTTCAATTGAAGTCTCTTCTTCTGCTTCAGTTGCTTCTTTTGGGAGAATTTCAGGATTTCCTTCCATATCTTCTTCTGTTTTTTTAGGGTTCTCTTCTTCCATTTTATGACGATAAATCTAATAAATACAGAATGGTTGAGGCTTTATAAGAGTTTTGGTTTGAATTGTTGTATTAGGTTAATTATATATGTTTGAGTGAGGTAATTAAGCAAAAATAGTTAAGAGTTGTTTAGTAGTAAATTGATGGTATATTCTTTTTTTTGAATGTGAAAATAGTGAAGCATTCAAGGTATAGCCTAAAAAGAATTAATAACATCCTGATAACAAGATTGGCACAGGTGGAATTTTCTTACTTTGTCATTTTCATCAGGCGGACTTAATAGGATTGCACCGAAGTCTAATAATTCTTTTTTGCATTTATCACAAATTGGGTTTATTGCCATGCTGTTTAATTGAACTAAAGGATTATATAAAACTTTTGATTAAGATTTTGAATAGAAAAAAAAGGTTTTAAAATAATGGGCTGAATGTGAATTTTGTCTCTTCATAAATCATTAATGTTTCATACTCCTGTATCTGATTTGAAAATGTCTGGAGAAAAAAGTCAAGGAACTTACGGAATTCTTCAGTGCTTATTTCCATATCGATAAAAAGATCCCATGATCCAAATACGCGATTAGATCTTATGACATTTTTGTTTATATTTAAGAAAGTAAGCAGCTGAGATTCTGCTTTATTATCTATATTTTTTAATTTGAGTAAGATTCTGTAGAATTGTAATCCTATATTTTTAGGGTTAAGATGAAGCCAATGTCCTATTAAAATATTTTCATTGTTTAATTTTTTTAATCTATATCTAATTTGATCAACGCTGATTTTTATATTTTCTGCTAATTCAACTAGGCTAACTCTAGCGTTGCTTCTTATAAGATTTAAAAGCTTTAGATCTTTTTTGTCTAAATCTATTAGATTTTCACGCCCTCCTAAAAAAGGTTCACTTGGTCTTGATATTTCTTTGTTAATTAAATATCCTCTATAATAATGATGGCTGCCTATATGGATTATTTTTTCTGTTTCACCAATATTCTCTCCGAATAAATTATTAATGTGAGCGCAGTGAACTAGGGGTTTAATTCCCCGACCTTTAGGTCGTTTATTCTAGAAAAAAATTTATAGCGGCTTCGCCGCAGTATATACTGCGGACGAAACTGCGC
>JAYEPB010000120.1:0-9347 GCA_034723595.1 Nanobdellota archaeon | reverse complement strand
TTTGGCATAGTAAGAAAAATAGTAGATGAAGCAATATATACCCAAGTATTATGCAGAATCATACATAATAACAGAAGAAAACTAAATTACTTCAATATGGCATCCTTCTAAATTTATACGCAAAGCCCTTGCAGGCAAAACATTTAAATATAAGCTATGTTTAGATAAGTAAGATATGGGGATAGTCAAGAATCTTATACTTGGAGTATCTATTGCAATCATATTTGCATTTTTTATAGGGTTTGGAATCAGCGCATTTTATGAAGGTCCTGAAAGAAGTGATTTCTGCGATGAAGAGAAAACATTTAGAGCATACCAGACAGAAGAAGATTGTATTGCTCAGGGTGGAAAATGGGAGTCATACAGTGAACGATCAATGCTAGAAAAGCCAGTGCCTGCAATAAGGGATGATCAATTGATTTGCACAAGGACTTATACATCTGATGAAGATGAATACATCCTGCATTGCAGAAGCCAGGAAAGCCCTGATAATCATGCAGGATTTTGCGACATTGATTTCTACTGCCACAAGGAATATGAGGATGGAAATGAAACATATAATAGAGATGTGTTCATCATTGCTGCAATTATAGGTCTTATAACAATGCTCATAGGAGGATTTATTCTAAAGCATGAATCAGTGTCTCCAGGAGTTATGGGTGGCGGACTGATAACCATAATCTATGGTGTAATAAGATACTGGGAATATGCAGGCGACAAGCTGAGAGTAATTATCCTTGGAATAATTCTTGCAATGCTAATATATTTCGCATACAAGCGACTTTCATTTGGCAGCAAGAAAAACCTACAAAGCAAAGAAATAAATTAAAAGAGATGTGCCGCCTCCGAAAATAAGCCCAATTACAAGACTCGATATAACCGCAATTATAATATAGAATAATCCCCTGCTGAAATTAATCATAATTTCTCTGAAGATTATAAACTTAAATAAACCTTGTTTTTGCGCTTTATCATAACATATAACCTCAAATGGTATATTCACCATTGTCTGAGTGATTCCATAAAGAGAATCAACTGCAAATACCTGCAGGCTTGTGCCTACCATAGTTCTTATCATCCATACAACAGCATTCAGGAATGAACCTATTTTCAAAAGCAGTTTTCTTTTTATATCTGCCAATCTCCCTATGAAAAAACTAAATATCAATGATGTAAATAAGGATAATGATGACACCAAGCCAAGGGTACTATAGTTATTCAATACTGCAAAGAAAATATAAAGAGGCCATATTGCCATATTTATGCCTCCTTCAACAGCATATGCTGAAAAACCAACATAATCTCTTATCTTCTTGCCCTTAAATATTCCTGCTATGCTGAAATTAAATGCACTATGGCCATCTTTTGAAAAGAAGAGAGGAATCGCAGATAATATAAGCAGGACAGACACAAAAGCAAATAATAGCTTGAATCCTAAAAATACAAGAATAAATCCTCCCAGAGCAGGTCCGAGTACCTGAACTATTGTTGATACAATATTTGCAAACCCTATCTCAGAACCCCTATTCTTCTTATCTGTAAAGGTTGAGAAATCCATATGATATCCTAGCCAATAATGAGAATTATAGATGCCCTTTACCAACGCTAAAAAATAGAGAGGCCAATGATATACCTCCAGACTATACAGCATAAAAAAGAATAATATTGTGACAGGTATGCTGAAAAGTATCGTATGCTTGCATCCAAATCTTGATGCCATCTTTGCAGCAGGTATTACACATAATGCATGAACCAGATTTGACAACCCCAAAAACAGAAATACAGAAAACAATGAATAATCAAGTTTTATAAGATATATTGGGACAAAGATACTTATCATGGATAATCCAAAATGTCGCAAGGCTATGCTTATGTACAATTCATCCAATTCCCTATTGGCCAAGAATTTTAAATGATGATGGTGGTGATTATTGTCATCCATATCTGATTTTTTATTTGTAATATATTTAAAATTTACTATAATATTAAGATAATTTTATATACATAAAATCATTCAGCCTACTTATGAAAACATTATTCCTTGTTTCAAAACAGGATATTGAACTTGCTAAGGATGAAGTGCTGGCTCTTGCAAAGCTTAAAGAATCTTTCTTAGACCAGAATCTTTTCATAATTGACAAGAAGATTAATGCAGAGAGATTAAGCAAAAGGCTGGCTTACACAAGGAAAATATACAGATTGTTGTTCTATACAGGGTGGGAGAATCTCCTGCCTTTGATTGAGAGATTCCCATGGAAAAAAGTCTATGAAGAGAATTTCAGATTGAGGATATCCAACATGTGCAGGAAAAAGCTGCCTAAAGATTACAATGAGAAAGCGCTGGCAGGTTATATATGGAGAGGAGTTGACAATCCAAAAGTGAGACTCAAAGATGCTAAGACAAGCATTGAACTATTCTTCACAAAGGATGCTGTCTATTGCGCAAAGCTGCTCCATAAAATAGAAGGAGGATTTGAAGAAAGAAAAGCGCACAAGAGACCTAAGCTGCATCCGACTGCAATGCACCCAAAGCTTGCAAGAGCAATGATTAATCTCACAGGCATAAAAAGGGGAGTGATTCTTGATCCATTTTGCGGAAGCGGTGGGATATTGATTGAAACTGGGCTGATGGGTATGCAGCCTGTAGGTTTTGATATAGATAAAAATATGCTGGCAAGAGCTAAGATGAATCTTGACCATTTTAATATAAAAGAGTATGAACTTAAACAGAATGATGCTACAAGATTCAGGACAAATATAGATTATGCAGTCACAGATCTTCCCTATGGCCTGAACTCGAAAGCAGAAGAGTTGAACAACTTGTATACAAGATTCCTCAATAATCTTCATAAAAGACTTAGAAAAAAAGCAGCAGTATCATTCCCTGATTTTATAGATTACAGGCGCATAGTTAAAAAAAGTGGATTTATGATTGAAAAAGACTATGATTATTACCTGCATAAATCATTATCAAAAAAAATAATTGTTATAAAAAAGTTTCCTTAAGATGCTTTTTTATTTATCACTGCTTTCGAATTCTTCTAGCCCTTGTGAAGAGGTCATTTCAGGAGCCTCTGCTTTTGAAGATTTCTTTCCTGCATCTTTTGCTTTATATATCTCTGCAAAAGAAGGAGCAACAACAATGTAATCTTCTCCGAATCCAGCAATTTCACCGTCAACTGCATCACATGTTTTCTTGAGCTTGTTTATTGACCTTTTAAGCTCTACTATATCCTTATCCTTAAGCGGCTTGATGTTTATCAAGCATATTGTACTGGCGTGCCTTAATGCATCAAGAATCGGTTTTGTATCCTCAAAATCCTTAAGAGAAAAAGGCCGGATTATAATCTTTGTACTTACCCTAGGATGCTCAGTATCAAGCTCAACATATTCCTCTTCACTATCTTCATAAAGGTCCTCCTCCTGAGGACTCTGTAATGTCTCTTTTATTTTTGAAAAAAATCCCATTTTAAACCCCTCCAGTTTGGTTAGTAAAAATCTGATTTATTAAATAATATTAAATATGCACATATATAAAACTTTCTGTTTTTTATTGTTTGAAAATATGAAATACTTTAAGTTGGAAAGCAAAGCTTTCTAAGTTAGTTGGAGAACGAAGTTCTCTAACTTCTAATGAACAGTTGAAGAGCAAAGCTCTTTAACTTGTTAATGAACTTCGTTCATCAACATTCGTTCATCAATATTTGTTCATCAAGACTTAGTAAGCTAAGCTCATCAAGATTAATTATTTCTGAAATATTCTCATTTCTGACCGCAGTAGAAAAACTTTTCTACTGATATATCAGATACATCATTGGATTTTACTCCTCCATCTACATTTGCCTCTTTTGCTTCAGTTTTCTCTTCAGTAGATTTTTGACCTGCATCGCTTGCAGATATTTGGATATTCTGCTTTATATCTGCAAGTTTGCTCTCAATATCAGGCATAATCTTATTCAATCTTTCCCAAACTTTTTGGAATTCCAGAATTATTGCCTTATTGTTCTCATCAATAAGCTGCGTTGCTTTTTGATTAATGAGATTTTGAATCTCCTGTTTGTTGTTATCACTCTTATCACTGCACTCTTTTTCAATCTCCTTGCCCTGTTCATCATCATCAGAGGATTTTGTCTCGCTCTTTCCCACATTATACATCTTTTCTGCCATCTTCATGGCTTCCTCTGAGTTAGAGATTATTCCGTGCTTTGTCAAATTCTTGACCATATCATTCATTTTACTTATAGATGAAGCATCCATTCTTATCCCCTGATTCATAACATATTAAGATCAAGCTCATTACCAAGCCTATTGATCTCTGCCTGTCTGGATTCTTCAGTTTTCTTGCCAAGAATCCAAGGAGAATTGACTCCTGTAATTATGGTCATCACAGTAA
This sequence comes from Nanobdellota archaeon, assembly GCA_034723595.1. GTDB lineage: Archaea > Nanobdellota > Nanobdellia > Woesearchaeales > JAGLGH01 > JAGLGH01. The sequence continues at coordinate 4,954 of JAYEPB010000120.1, read as the reverse complement.
GCTTGCCCTTCATCTCATCGCTGACTCTAGCACCCCATATTACATTAGCATCTTCATCAAGAGATGATGTTACCTTATTTCCAATCTGCTCAACCTCTTCAAGTGTCATCTCAGGGCCGCCCTCAATATGTATAAGAGCGCCTGTTGCTCCTTCATAACTTATGTCAAGAAGAGGATTTGATAAAGCGCCTTCAACTGCTTCCAGTGCGCGCTGTTGCGTATCAGATGAACCTACGCCTATAGCAGCCACACCGCCATTTGTCATGATAGCGCGAACATCAGCAAAATCCAGGTTCACAAGAGATGGCACAGCAATTGTCTCGACAATACCTTTAATCATGGTTGATATCAGTTCGTTAGCTACTGCAAAAGCCTGCTGCACAGGCAGATTTCCTGCTATTTTGACCAGCCTGTTGTTGTCAATCACAATGACTGTATCACTGACTTCTCTAAGCTGCTGCAATCCAAATTCTGCCTTGTCTATCCTTGCCCTTTCAATCTTGAAAGGCATTGTCACAGTTCCTATAACTATTGCGCCATTGTCTTTTGCAAGTTTTGCAACAATAGGAGCAGAGCCTGTTCCAGTTCCGCCGCCCATTCCAGCGCATACAAAAATCATGTCAGTCTCTTTTAATACGCCTTTGATCTCGTTTATGCTCTCTTTTGCAGCTTCAGCGCCTTTCTGAGGATATCCACCGCATCCAAGACCACGGGTTATTGATGATCCAATCAGAAATTTTGTGTCTGCTTCAGTTATATCAAGATGCTGTTTGTCAGTATTGCATGCAAGTATTTTAGCGCCACTAATGCCCTTTTTGTAAAGCCAGCTAACCATATTACTGCCTGCTCCGCCGCATCCGAATATTTTTATATTCGCATGTCCAATCCTGCTTTCTTCAGAAGAAAATTGTTCTTCATTTTTCATTGCGTCTTTAACTAAAAAATCCATTTCGCCACCTCTTAAGTTAATTTTTTTGTGAAAGTTAATTTTCTATTTTTATGATAATTGTAATAGTTTATAAATGTTACGTTTTTGTATACTGGGATATTTTTTTGGGAGATTCGTGTGAAAACTAAATCGCTTTAAAAGGAAACTGGGAAACTTGAGATTATCACAACATTTAAATAAATCTCATAATTCTATAGATAAAATGGCAGAAGAAAATATCCTAATGCAGGAAAAACTAAAAAAACTGGATAGCCTTAAAGAAATGGGAATAAACCCATACCCTTATAATTTTGATATGACTCATCATGCAGCTGATATTCTTAAGAAGTATTCTCATCTTAAAAAAGAAGAGAAGACAAAGGATATTGTGAGTATTGCAGGAAGGATTATGACTATGAGAAGGATGGGCAAAGCAACATTCATGCACATCCAGGATGAAACTGGAAGGATACAATTATATCTCAGAAAGGATGATGTTGGAGAAGAGAACTACAATATTCTTAAGAAAAGCGATATTGGAGATATAGTGGGTGTAAAAGGGACTGTGTTTTCTACTATGAAAGGAGAGATATCTGTCTATGTTGAGAATTATGTTATGCTTGCTAAATCAATCAGGCAGCTGCCAGAGAAATTCCACGGCCTTAAGGATCAGGAATTAAGGTTTAGAAAAAGATATCTTGACCTTATCATGAACCCTGAAGAAAAAGAAAAATTCAGGATGAGAACCAGGATTATTGCGCTTATCAGAGAATTCCTCAATAAGCAGAATTTCATGGAAGTGGAGACTCCAGTCCTGCAGGGTGTCTATGGAGGAACAAATGCAAGACCGTTCAAGACGCATATTAAGGCATATAATATGCCAATGTATCTTAGGGTTGCTCCAGAATTATACCTTAAGAGATTGATGATTGGCGGATTTGAGAATGTCTATGAGATTGCGCGCAATTTCAGAAATGAGGGTGTAGATCAGACGCATAATCCTGAATTCACAATGATTGAATGGTATGAGGCTTATAGTGATTATAATGATGTGATGGACAGAGCTGAGGCATTATATAAGTTCATAGCTAAAAATCTGTTTGGTGAAGAAAAGATAAAAGTGCATGATAAGGTTGTAGATATATCAAAGAAGTGGGAAAAAATGCCTCTGAAAGAAGCAATCAGGAAGTTTGCTGATATTGATGTGGACAAACTTGATGATTCTGGGCTTAAGGATATAGTCAATAAGCATGATATTCTTGTGAGAGGAGAGAAGAACAGGGGACAGATGATATTTGCGATATTTGACAAGCTTGTCTGCGACCAGCTCCAGGACCCTATCTGGATAATTGATTATCCTAAAGAAGTGTCTCCTCTTGCGAAAACACACAGGTTTGATTCTGCTCTTGTTGAAAGGTTTGAGTGCTATATTGCTGGTAAGGAAATCGGCGACGGATGGTCTGAATTGAGCAGTCCGATTGAACAAAGAGTAAGATTTGAGACTGAGCAGGCAGCTATGCGGGCAGGAGATGATGAAGCGCATCCTATGGATGAAGATTTCATTGAAGCGATGGAATATGGAATGCCTCCTACAGGTGGAATTGGCATAGGCATTGACAGACTTGTTATGCTGTTTACAAACTGCTGGAGCATCAGGGAGATAATATTCTTTCCTACAATGAAGCCTGAATAAAAAAGTTTTCGCAGGAAACTCTTTTAAAGAGGGTATTGAATCTTAATGGTGTTAAGATAAGAAGTTTATTTTTTATATACTACAAGAAAACTTTTTAGTTCCAGTCACAAAATATTTCATCCATCTCATGTTTGCCGACTTTTCTCTGATTTAGTTTTGAGAGGACTGACTTTTTTCCATGAGCTCCTTTGACTTCATCAAATACATAGTCATCATCATTTTCATCTGATTCTTTTTCCTTATCCTGATATAGATCATCTCCTACATCGAGATCAGGTTCATCATCATAATCATCATCAGTATCTTTTTTCATTTTATCCATAATTCTTATGTTTTATTGATGTGGTTATAATGAACACCCAGGCTTTTCTAACTGGGGGGAAAGAATAATCCCTAGGCATCACGTGTAACCATTGGATAGTGGGATATAACTTATATATAAACCTTTGGGTTTTGTTACGCCTCTTGAGTGATATCTAAGAGAGAACGAAACAATTAAATACATACCAAAGCTTTTCTTCCTCATGAAACGCATATTTCATCGTATCAGGGAAAAAAACAAGGCAATAGCAAGAGAAAGGATAACTAAGCTATTTGCCAGGGCAGAAGAGGTATATAAAGAGCATCATGAACTGGCAAACCGTTATGTCAGTCTCGCTCGTAAGATTCAGATGAAATACAGGGTAAGGATACCTGCTGAGCTTAGAAAAAAATTCTGCAAGCACTGCCTTCATTTTCTTGTTCCATCAAAAAACTGCAGGGTAAGGCTGCAAAAGAATCATATAGTATATTATTGCTTGGACTGCAAAAAGTTCACCAGATTTGTACATAAGGGTTCTAAGAATCCCAAGAAGAAAGCTGATTAGAGATCTGGAGAAATCTAAAAATGAAAAAAATAAGAAAAAATTAAAATTTGAATTTTTCCCCAAATTTACCAATAATTGGTAATTCTTTTTCTTCTCCTTGAATCGCTTTAATCAAGCCAATTATAAAGAAGACAAATACTATCAGATTTCCAACTGGAAGAATAATAAACCATCCTAAAACCGGAATTATTCCTCCTACCACATTGATTATAATTGCTGCAATTGCAAGCACCAATGATTGTTTAACATGGAATCCCGCAAATTTATTTTTTTTCATATTTTCATCTACAAAAAACCAAATTAATCCTATTGGAAAAAACCAAGCAAGTATTGCACATATTTTTCCTTGTTCTATATCTTCCATTTTTTTACCTCGTTTTATAACCTGATTTTGTTTTTCAAAACCGGCTTTTAATTTCTGTTTAAATTTAAACTTAATTTATAAGTCTGATTTTTTGAGATATATAAATGTTTAGGTTTTATATTACAAAAATATGAAGGATATCAGTTTATAGTCCAGCTATCAATCAACCCTAAACAACTCACTAGCCTGACCCCGGAATGTAAGAGAATAAGTCATGTCCTTTAGGTCTTTTCTTTCTTTAATTATCCTGAATGCTTCCATTGCCAGATCCTGTGTGTTATTATTCAGGCTAAGGTGCGAGAGAAATACATGTCTGAGTTTTGGTGAAGCATGTTCCATGACAAGCAGAGCAGCATCATAGTTTGAGATGTGGCCAAATTCACTTGATATCCTCTTCTTGAGAAAATAAGGGTAAGGGCCATTCTGCAGCATATCAATATCATGATTGGTTTCAAGGCACATGATATCTGATTCTTTTACAGCTTTTTTGACATTTGAGCAGGCATATCCAATATCTGTGATTACAGACATAGTTTTCCTATTATATGTTATAGAGTAGCTTACTGGATCTGCACAGTCATGGGATTTAGAAAATGGATTGATTTTGACGTCCCCTATTCCAAAAGTTTTGTCAGCATTGATGAAATTGACATTCTCTTTCTGTTTTATAAGATGTGAAAACCTTTCAAAAGTAGGCTGCGTGACATACATGGGAATATTGAATTTTCTCATCAGAACATCAGCTCCTTTGATATGGTCGCTGTGCGCATGAGTTATTAAGATGCCTTTGATATTATTTATGTCGCGACCTATTCCTGAAAGTCTTTCAACAATCTGCTTACAGCTAATGCCTGCATCAACAAGAAATGACGACCCATTCGCCTTTGCAAAAAAGCAATTGCCAGACGAGCCGCTTGCGAGAGCGCATAGTTCTACCATAAGGGAGATATAATAAAATCTTATGTTTAAATATTTTTGGGTTTTCTAAATACAAAAGTTTTTATATATCTAATTTTAAATAACCAATTGATGAAGCATACTTTACACATAACATTAATAATCGCTGCAATATTTTTTATATCTCAGGTAGTGGGCCTTGTTAC
>JAYEPB010000119.1:0-9357 GCA_034723595.1 Nanobdellota archaeon | reverse complement strand
TACCTATTTTCGTTCTAGATATATATACTCTACTATTTATTCGAAAAACTCTTTGCTTGCATAAGACTTATAAACTGCATGCCTAATCAGAAAAATAAAAATGAACAACAAGCCCCTAAATCTTACGCTCATAGCAATATTAGTTTTAGTCATATTGCTAACATCATGCGGATGCTTTCAGAGTACAGTTCAGTTAAAAGATAATATATCAGATAATACACCATCAACTAAAAACAATAACCCAACTATACCTGTGGAAACTGAAGATACAAGCACCTATTATGAAATAACAAAAACAGATATATTCGCAATTGAGAACCTTACTGCAGATAAAATAAAAGTTCTGGATATAAAAGTAGGAGATTCTGCTGACTTTATGCTTGAGACTCTTGGAGATCCGGATAATCTTACTGCCTATGATAATCATACTATATTCAACTCTGAATATGGCGAATCTATAGGGATTAATGGAATAGGTCTTATATTCAACATTGAAGGAAATACAATAAAAAGGATAACAATACTGAAACCATTCAATCCATTTCTAAGAGGCAGCACAAAATTTTTCATTATGAACATGACAAAATACGATGCTTACCGCATGTTCGGCACCCCTGATAGACAGATGGAAGAGCCAAAAACAAGGGTATTTTTCTATGATGAAACTGGGATTGATATACTTCTTTTCGGGAAAGATGTGAAAGGATTTAGCTTAAGGCAGCCTGATAAGAAACCTATCAAGACCATACCTAAAGGCTTTTAGTTATTTCTGAAATTTTCTCGTTTCTAATTCTCAATCCTTATAGAAGTCTTTCTCAATCCTGACACCATATCTATGAAGAAAATTAGCAAGATCAGAAGTATAAAGATGATGTTTATCCTTTGTCATAACCTGCGATTTGAACTTTATTGCCGCAGCAATCAGGACAGCATCGCTTGGGTCATGCACATGCTTCAGCAGTTCTGAATCAACGTCAGCCACAAATGACCTCTCATTATCCCATTCTCCTGGCTTAACATTGATATCAAGAATACAAAGATTGTCTGCTTTATGGAAGAATTTCCTTATCCTTATTTTTAGTTCATGCTTCAGATGATGTTCTGCATGCAAAAGTTCTCCAATATTAAATGAAGTCATGCAGAGATTTGCCATACTTTCCAACACTCTTATATTCTTTGGATGCTTAAAACAACTTATGAAAAAGCACGTATCAAGGAGAATAGAGCCTTCATCAATAGTATCTATGCGCTTTAACTTTGTTATCAATTCTTTCATTTTTTTAAATTTTAATCCACAGTAAACAGTCTGCTGTCATGAACATCAAAAATACCAAGCCTTGCTCCTGCATCAAGCCAGCCGTGAGCATAGCTAAGTGCTGCAAAAGCATTCACAATGTCTCCTTTCTTATCAAAATGCCTTGCATCATCATAATACCTTTGAATCATATCAAGAAAATCATCTCTTTCATTCGCAAGACTTGTCCTATTACCTGATTTTTTTGCCATCTTGAGAGCCTTACCAGTAAGGTCAAAATAATGATCCAATTTTTCTTTTGTTATTATATTTTTTTCCATGTTCTTATTATTTATCTCTCATTTTGCATTTCTCATTTTACCATTTAGTTTATCTCTAATTTTACACTTCCCGTTCTACTAAACATTAAAAGTTTGCGCAACAAACTTTTGAACATCTAAAGATTTATAAAGTCTTTCTTTTTCATCAAATAATGATGTATGATTTAATTATTATCGGAGGCGGACCTGCTGCTATGTCTGCTGGCATATATGCGGCAAGATTCAGGCTTAAAACACTGATTCTGGCTTCAATGATAGGTGGAGCAATAACAGGAGCGCATGATATACAGAACTATCCTGGTTTTAAGACTATCTCAGGCATGGATCTTATGAAACAGATGGAAGAGCAGGTGCGATTCCAGGGAGTTGAAATTAAGCTTGGAGATGCTGTGAAGATTACCCCTAAAGGCAATAGTTTCAAAATCAATGACCAATATGAATGCAAGGCTATCGTTCTTGCAGTAGGAACAACAAGACGCAAACTCGATATTCCTGGAGAAAAAAAATATTTAGGCAAAGGCGTAAGCTTTTGCGCAATATGCGATGCAGCATTTTTCAGGAATAAGGTTGTTGCTATAATTGGCGGAAGCAATTCTGCTGCAATGGCTGCCCAGCTCCTTGCAGAACATTCAAATAAAGTATATATTATCTATAGAAAGGAACCTATGCGGGCAGAACCTGCGCGTGTAGAGGATATTGAGAACAATCCAAAGATTGAATTCATATACAATACCAATATCTTAGAGATAAAAGGAAATAAATTCCTCAACAAAGTGATTCTTGACAGGGAATACAAAGGAAGCAACGAACTTGCGCTTGACGGGGTTTTCATTGAGATTGGTTCTGTTCCTTCCACAATCCTGACAAACATGATTGGAATAGAACTTGATGACTATAACCTAATAAAAACTGATGCAGGTCAAAGAACAAATATAAAAGGCATTTACGCTGCAGGCGACATAACAACAAATTCAAATAAATTTATGCAAATCGTGACAGCAGTATCAGAAGGTGCTATAGCTGCTAATTCAGCCTATACTGATTCTAAAATAGATAAATCAAAAAAGAGTAATATTTAAATATAACTTATTTTATATCCTCATTAAATGAGATTTTATAAAAGAGCGCAGGCAGCAATGGAATTCCTTATGACCTATGGCTGGGCAATTCTTGTTGTGCTTGCGGCAGTAGCGGCTCTTGCATATTTTGGAGTGCTGAGTCCTGATAAATTCCTGCCTGAAAAATGCACACTTTCTACAGGAATCACCTGTACAGGATTCAAGGTGACTTCTGACAGCTTCACGCTTGTGCTGACAAACAATTTCGGCAAGGATATAGAACTCAATAGTGTCAATGTAGGCGGATGTTTAATTTCAGGAATCAATGAAAGCCTTAAGAACAACAAAATCTCAACTATAACTCAGACAGGATGCAGTTTTGGCAACTCTGGCGACAGGGTTAGTGCAGATATATCCATTGGCTACACTGAAAAGCTAACAGGCCTTACAAAAACTCGCACAGGGACCCTTAATTCAAAAATCCAACCAGGCAGTATGGGTGGACAAGGGGAAGAAGAACAAGAAGGTAGTGAAGATTCAGGGCTTAGCCCAGTAACATTAACTCCATCTCTGGCAGAAAGCTATCAGGATGAAGGGACTCCACAAAATACAGTAACCACTGCAATTGTTTCACTTGATGATGATTGGGCACCAAAAATGACAGGAAGCGTAAATATCCCATATTATGCAACAGGAAGCAGCAACAGATATTTTGATGCTCTTGCTGTGAAGTTCAATGTTGCAGGATACGCTCCAGAATCATACGATGGCATATTAAGATTCTATCTAAAAGGGGGACCATATTCAGGTGGATGGCATCATTATAAAATATATGACTCTTACAAAGATAATTCAGAATGCGAAGACAGCAGCCCTCCCTGCGGCAGTTCTCCCTCATTTGCTGATAGTTTTGAAGGTTGGATAGAGGTATCAATAGATGACAGCTACTGGGATGATGGAGAACTATCAATCCGGCTTTGGGATGCTTATATTGATAAAGTAGAGCTTTACTTAGTTCCGCAATAAAATTATTTGGAGAACAAAATGATAATGAAATCAAAAACACGAATAACAGGAAAAACAATGATAATCATAATTATTTCTATTTTACTTATTTTATCGCTTTGCTTATCTGGCTGCAAAAGCAAGCAGCAAGAAAATACCCTTGCAGGAGAAACAATTCAGGTATCAGAGTCTAAACCTATCCAGCCAGCTGTAAAAGACACAAGTGTTTCACCTTCTAAGCAAGCATTTGATTTAGCTGTCAATGAACCAGATTTAAATAAAGCTGTTGAGCTTTGCAAAGCTCTTGAAGTAAAGATAAGAAAAGACTGGTGTTTCATTGAAATAGCAAAAAAGACTAATTCTGCCTCTGCTGCTATTAGCATATGCAGCAACATTGCAAATGATGCGCACAAATCTGATTGCATTAAAGAATCTGCATCAAGATTCCAAGACAGTTCTTTATGCAATACAATCTCAGATTCTTATCTTAAGTCCCTATGCATTGCTGAAGCAAAAGGAAACTGCGATTTGATTGAAGATGAACAGGATAAGGAACTATGCATGAAAAATCAGGATATTTTATAGGCAGTATAGTTTTTCTTTTGACATCTTTTCAGTACCTTATTCTAATTCAATACACAACTTGCTTCCAGACCACACATAAAATCTTGATGAGCAAATATTGATGAATGGATGTTGATGAGCAGAGTTCATTAATAAGTTAGTGAGTTTCACTCACCAACTGTCCATTAATAAGTTAGAGAGCTTTGCTCTCCAAGTAGTTTGCAAAGCAAATTTTTAATATACTATACTAAAGTGGTAAACACCGAAACATTTAAATATAACCTGATACTACTAGTAAATAATATCCAAGGATTAAAGTAAATAGCTATTTGCCTAGATGATTAATAATGATTCTAAGGTAAAGGAATAACCAATCCAACAAACTAAGGAGGCACTAAAAAGATGGTAAAAAGATTTTTAATTGCTGTACTTATGCTTTGCATTATGGCTTTTGGCGTCAGTGCTGATTATACAGCTACAAACAATGATGCTTCAACTATAGATGTTACAGGAACAGCAACAGTCACAGGAACAATAACACTAACCAACTATGATGTAAATAACAGTATCATAATCAATGGAATCGACCCAATAGAATTTCAAGGAGAATATAATATGCATGATGCTCCAGTAACATATACATACAATGGCAGCATTACACAGGCATTTACTATACCAGCAAATGATTCAATAGAAGTTAATTTCAAATTTGTTGTCCCAAGAGATATTGGAGGAGAACAGACAGGAGACTTAAGATTCACTTCGACAAATCTTAGTGACAAACTCGTACCTGTAACACTTTATGTTTCACAGCTTGAGATTGAAGATCTTGATGTGAAAGTAGGTGGAAAATACGATAAGAACATACAGGATGAAAATGAGGGATATGAAATTGATGTTGAAGCAGAACCAGGAGATACTGTAGAGTTTTATCTTAAACTGGAGAATCTCTATTCAGACGATGATGATGATGGAGATGTAGAAATCGAAAATGTTGAAGTCATAATTATAATCGATGAGATAGATGACGGAGATGAACTTGAAGAAGAAGCTGATGACTTTGACATCAAACCTGATGATTCAGAATCAATAACAATAGAATTCACAGTACCAAAAAAGGCTGAATCTGATTCTTACACAGTCTATATGGATATTGAAGCTGAAGATGAAAATGGAAATGATATCTCTATATCAAAAGAATTCACTCTCGTTGTTGAAAGAGAAAAGCATAAAGTTATTGTTGACAATACTTATCTGAAACAAAGCATCCTGGAATGCAACAGGCAAACAGATCTTATTGTGGATATCCTTAACATGGGAGAAAGATATGAAGATGATGTTAAAGTAACAGTCACTAACTCTGAACTTGGGATTGACCTACAAAGGAGAGAAATCGAACTTGATGAAGATCCTGATGACGATGATAATGAAAGGACTCTTAACTTTGCAATTGACATTGACGATGATGTAGCAGCAGGAGTATATGTTCTTGATGTAAAAACATTTTATGACGACACAGTTTCAGATCTTGCAAGAGTTAATCTTGTAGTAGAAGAATGCATAACAGCAATTGAAGAAGAAGAAGAGGAAGAAGAGGATAATGTTGAAATAATTATAGAAACTCCTCAGATTCCAGATATAACAATGGGGGATGAATCTGCTGAACAAATTACAGCAACTGCTCAGGCAGTAGAAATGACAGAATCATTCAGGGACAGTTCCTTGTTTATTGTCCTGCTTGTTGTGCTGAACATTGTTATTCTTATAGGTATAATCTGGGTTATAGTAAGATTCTTATCCAAATAAATACCTGATTTTTTATTATTTTATTTTTTTTATTATTTATATTTTTTCGTTTTTTGTTTTAAACCGTTTAATTATCACTTTGTCTAATTGCAATTCTTCAGGAAAATAGATAAAATTACATGTGTCAAACAATGCTATGCTCTCAAACTTTTTGATATGGCTGCCAAATTCTTTCTTGACTTCCATAACAAAATTCCTAAATTCTACACTGGTCTTGAAATGAACAGTGAACTCAATATCCCAACTGCCCACGCATTTGCTGAAATATTCAATATTTGGATTCTGCTTTGCATATTCCCTGAACTTACTGATTACAGCATCTGATAAGTTAATGCAGCGAATAAATATCTCATACCTGTTGTATCCAAGTTTAGCAGGATCAAGAATAAGCCTGTATCTCTTAATGATAAAATTATTTTCCATCTTCTTTATTCTGTATTTCACAGTATCCACAGGTATTCCTGTCTTTGTAGAGATATCTATCAATCTTGATCTGGCATCTGTATGGAGGAATTTTGCTATTTGCTTATCCTTCTCGTCAAATTCAAGCTTGCCTTCAATATTTCTTTTGACCTTTTTAGACTCCTTGACTGAACCAAGAATATAAGTATGCCCAAAAGTCTCAGAGCCTATGCTTGTCGCAATTTTGTAGTCCTGCACATATTCTCCTATCTCTCCCAAGATCTCCCTTAATATCTTATCAAGATGAGCAGGATCCTTCGCCATTATAGCAAAAACAAGGTCCCAATTGCCCGAACATGGAGTTATCCAGTTTGTATTCGAATGGCTGAGGAGATAATCAATAATCTTCTTTTCTTCCTGCACCCCGATTCTCTCAAATACTATCAGAATCTTATGAGCCCAATAGCCAAAGCCAAAGATTGTGACAAATTCCCTGATTATGCCTTCTTCCATCAATCTTTTTATCCTGTAATTCACAACTTCCTTGGAAGATCTGACTTTCTTAGCAATGTATGAATAGCCTGCCCTTGCATCATGGTTAAGGGCTGTGATTATCTTCTTATCGAGCATATCTAGTTTTGTGATTACCATGATTATATCTAATTCTCAGATATTATTTAAAGGTTTAGTTTTTGATAAGAAAAATTATTACAAATTTTATTAAAAAGGGCAAATCAAGCTATTCAAAAGTTTCCGCAGGAAACTTTTAATCGAATCACATTATCTTAAGTTCGCCTGTGACTGCATCAATTTTATCTTCTTCATCAGGCCCAATCCCTGCACATGTAGTAGTCCCTGGAGCCATATGTGTCTTCCCTGCATCTGTGATTATTGCTGTAGCCAGATCATCATCCTTTGCAGCCTGCGCATACCTGTAAAGCTCTTTCTCATCCTCAACTTTAAGAACAATCTTCTTCTGGCCTGTGTTTCTCCATTCTTTCAGCTTATCTTTATCTGACTTAAGAGCAGCCTCAACTGCTGCATGAGCACACTGCGCAGCCATCTTTCCTTTCTGCAGCTTAAGATCCTGCCTTACAATAATTACCTGTTTCATATCTGCCATAAGAGTATGTTATATTATGGATTATAAATATGTTTTGTTTTTAAGATATTTATTCATAAAAAATCTCAACCTTATAGAGGAACCCGAATCCTTTTTCCATCAACAAAAATTCTCGGTTGATTGAATACCTGATCGAAATGAATGATCGTCTTATTGGCACCACCAAACCAATAATTTGATCCTATCGCAACATGAGCTGTACCAAGACATTTCTCATCAACTATTGTTAATCCTAATATCTTTGCTTTGGGATTTAGACCTATCCCTAATTCTGCCAGCACTCTTATCCTCTCAGGATATTTAGCCAGGGCTTCAGCTGCCCGAAGACTTTTCTCTAGAATGTCTGCTTCTTCTCCACCAGAGATTGAGATTACTTGGTTATCCTTAATCTCTAGGACAATAGGCTTTTCTATGACTGCAGTGCAATAAGCATTTCTTGAACTTACATCAATGACCACCTTACCATTAGAATTCTTAGGTGGAAGATAAACCTCACCTGCTGGTATGTTCCCCCCTGTTGCATCAGCATGGTATATGCCATCATTAGATCTGGATTCAACCCCTCTTATATCAAATATTATGTCTGTTCCAGCTTTTGTTGTTATTCTTACTTCTTTAGCATCATCCAGCAGACTCTTAAGTTTCAGATGATTCTTTTTCATTTTATCATAATCCACCATCATCGGGAGTATCACTCTCTTCAATAAATAAGTGTCAATATCTCCCAAATTCCCTGTTGAAGTGAATCTGTGCTTATTATCCTTACAAAATTTCCTAAAGCTTTTTCCCAGATGCTTAAGTGAGCCTAACTTTCCAGATTGAACCTGTATAATCACACTTTTTTCAGGAAGAGACAGCATCTTATTTATGATTTCTTCATCAGCTATTTCATTTAGATTTTTAGGTTCTTGCATAGCAAGACTTATATTCAATCCAAGCTCTTTTGCGCTCATGATATAGCAACCAGCCAGTATAGGAGCAATACGCCTTGTTGGATATCCAAAATCACCAATAATCAATATAGGCTCATCTTTTGCTACAAGGCATTCTTCAAATATCTTACTAAAACTTTTATAATGCAATTCAACAGTAGGGAATAATCCTTCAGCCTTTAGCCAGTCGAGAAGTTTTGAAACTTTCATTATTACCTTTTTTTATTTCTGTTTATTTTTAAACTTTACTAAAAAACATTTTACTTATGTAAAATATCCAAGATAACTTTTGTAAGCTTTGTCAAGAAAATATCCTGTATTTCATCATCCTTATCCATCCTAAATATTCCAGGTTTTGAATTCAATTCTATAAGTTTCCAATGACCACTGTTTTTACGAAGCATATCTATGCTATAGATTCTAGGATTATGATTCTCTATATTTTGATCTACTTTATGAAAAAGCTCAATTGCACCTTCAGGTATATCTTCAAGTGGAACATTTATTTTGTCTCCGCCAAGAGAAAGATTACTTATCAGACCTGACTTAGGTTTCCTGAGAAAACATGCGCATGCAACACCATTGACTATAACTATCCTTAAATCATGAATACCTTTAAAATTTAATTCGGGAATGCCTTCTCTTGAATCGACAAATTCCTGAATCATTACCTCTCCAGAATAATTTTCCCATTTATCTTTGCATTCTTCTTTTAATCCTATAAATACCCCTTTCCCGCCATGGCCTGCTATAGGTTTTAAGACTACCATCTCGCCAGGTATATTCTTTATTGCTTCATAAAATTCGTCTTTAGAAGTCGCAGTAAAAGTCTTTGACATAAACTCATCAAAAACTTTATACGAAAGCATTTTATCCTTGCATAAATCTTCAA
>JAYEPB010000118.1:0-9441 GCA_034723595.1 Nanobdellota archaeon | reverse complement strand
AAACAGTATCCTTATTGTAAAGCTTATGCACAAGGCTTTCTGGCTTTAATTCAGCATCATATGATCCAATCCTCATTGTTGCACCCTTGGTCTTTATCTTTTCCTGTTCAGGCATGATTGTAACGACCTTATGAGGGCTATCAGGATTTATCTCTGAAGAATTTGCTCCTTCAAGATTGCATATATTCCTCGCATACTCAACAACTGCAAGCTGAAGCCCGTAGCATAAGCCAAGGAAAGGCAGATTGTTCTCTCTTGCATATTTAATAATCTCAATCTTGCCTTCTGTACCTCTTGAGCCAAAACCACCAGGCACGATAACACCTTTAACATCTGATAATAAGTCTTTGACAGAGTTTCCATTTGGATCGATGTTAGTTGTCTCAATCCATTCCAATTCAACCTTTGTATTAAAATGAGCACCGGCATGAGCAAGAGATTCAATTATGCTTGCATATGAATCCTTAAGATCTGTGTATTTACCGCATATTGCAACTTTTACTTTTGCATAAGGACTTTTTATCCTGTCAACAAGGATTCTCCATTTTCTGAAACTGCCATTAGGTGCTAAGCCAAATTTATCTGAGATGATCTCCAAAAGACCTTGGTTTTCAAAATATAAAGGCAATTCATAGATAACATCAACATCAGGAGCTGAGATTATCCTGCGAGGTTCAACATCACACATCTTTTCCAGTTTTTTCTTGATCTTTTCATCTAATGGCTCTTTGCTCCTGCAAAGCACAATATCAGCAGTTATTCCCATCTGGGCAAGCTGAGCCATATCTCTTTGGGCAGGTTTTGTCTTTGGCTCGCCAGTATTATGAAGATAAGGTACATAAGTCAGGTGAGTATATAGCACATTATCTCTTCCAACATCCTTTTTTAACTGTTTTACAGCTTCAATAAACCAGGAATTCTCAATATCCCCAATAGTTCCGCCAATCTCGATAAAGACAATATCTGCCTGTTCTTGTTTAGCTATATCAATAATTCTACTGCTGATGTGGTCAATCACATGAGGGAATATCTGGATAGTCTGGCCAAGGTATTCTCCTTTCCTCTCTTTTTGGATAACCTCATTGAATATCTTTCCAGAAGTCAGGTTCCAGTCCTTCTTGCAGGTAATATTAAGGAATCTTTCATAATGACCAAAATCCATATCCACTTCACCGCCATCATCGAGCACAAAGACTTCTCCATGTTCAATAGGATTCATTGTTCCTGGGTCTACATTAAAATAACCATCGCATTTTATTGTGATAAGCTTATTGTCATCACGCAAAAGTCGACCTACTGCTGCTGTTGCTGCACCTTTTCCTAAACCTGAGAGAACTCCGCCCGTAACGACGATGTATTTTATATTGTTTTTATTTGCCATAACGGATAATAATATATTTTATTATTATTTATATGTGTTTGGGTTTTGATTTAATTTTTTCAAAATCAAACTCCAGGAATCAAAAACCCAATTGCCTAAAGGGAGGGTATAATCTTACAGTGGGTTTTTGGTCATAAAAATATACCTGGCATATCAGTATAGACTAATCCCAGCCACCGCAAGCAGAGGGTATATTTTTATAAATTAGCAAAAATCTATGTCATGGAAATCCTAAAATCCTACTTACCCAGCCCTAAAGGACTGGGCTTGCGCAGGATTTTCGAGACGGATTTCTAGGACACAAAAAAAGCACAAAACACAAATAGCATTCATCCTCGCCCTCAAGAGCAAGGCTTTCTGCTTTTTTTCGTGGAATAACAGAACGTAGAGTTCAACAATTAGATAATGAATTCAAAGAAACGAAATAATTTTTGGATAATACAAATAATGAATTCTATAGAAAAATATATAAACATGCTGCATACAGAAAGTTAGCATGGGATTTATTAAGTTTAAGTTTGAAGAAGATGACCCTGAAGAGCCGTTTTTGGGCAGGAATGATGAAGAAGATAAGTTTGCCAATCTGAAAATTGATAGGACATTTGCAAAATCAGAGAGTGAAATTGAGGATTTTGTGATGGACTGGGAAAAAAGGCTGGGATTTTCACAAAATCCATTCAAGAATGAGATTCTCAGTCCTATTGAAAAATTTATTACAGGCTGCAAGAAGGAGAGGGAGAAACTAAATCTTTTTGTGATTGAAAAGAAACATTTTGGCACAATATGCGGACCAAAGGGATATGGAAAGAGCACTATCCTTTGCTGGCTTGCAGAACAGCTAAAAAAATATTCAAAAAAAGTCATTGTCATTTCCCTGAAAGGAGAGAATCTCCTTGAAGGCAAAGGCTTTCTTACAATCCTTATTGATCCATTCATATCAATATATGAAAGAAGCATAAATAAAGCGTATTTAAGCATGACTACAGACGAAATAGTTGCCATGATTAAAAAAAAACTTGGCGGAAAAAAATTCGTATTGCTGATTGACGATTTTAATTCAGTATCAAAACAGAATTTTGATTTTCTCAACTCCCTTATATCATCATTGCCAATAGGCATAATCTGTGCAGGAACGTCTGAAAAGATAAATAAATTTAGAAGCAAATGCGAAAGTGAAGAGAAAGAAATATCAGATAATTTTAGAGATCGCTTAAACATAAAACTCAAAGGGCTTGATTTTGGTGATATGAAAGATTTGATTATGAAAAGGGGGGAGTTCTTTGGAGGAATTGGGATTGAGCCATTCAATGATACTTATTTGCATGAAATCTATAAGAAATGCGATAAGAGCCCAAGCAGGATGCTTAATCTATGCAATGAACATGCGATAGAGTTGTCAGTGAATCCTGAGAAGATACGTAGCCTTAAGGAAGAGAATACAGAACGCAAGGCCATGATATATGCCAGCAAAGAGTTTGAGCATTCAGAAGAAGTTAAACAGACCCAGCAATATGATACGATTGAGATAATAAAAAACTAAAACTATTTAAACACATATTAATCCTTTACTATTATGATTCCTCAAATTTCAGATTATAAAAACTATTCTCTGAAAATATTAATTATTACAGCAATTGCATTTATTCTTCAGCAAATTATCCCTTATTTTGAGTCAATATTTATTTTAAACTCATCTTATATATTATCCAGACCATGGATGTTTCTGACATCTATGTTTTTACATGGCAGCCTGATGCATATTTTCTTTAATATGTTTGCTCTCATGATATTTGGACCAATGATTGAACAGAGGATAGGGAGCAGGAGATTCCTTTTTGTCTATATCATAGGAGGTATATTTGCTAATATAATTGGAGTATTTTTTTATCCGCAATCTCTTGGCGCAAGCGGTGCAATAATGGCTATGCTTGGTACACTTGTTATTCTTATGCCTCATCTCAGAGTATTTATTTATGGATTAGTGCCAATACCATTGTGGATGGCAGGAATAGCATGGTTTTTGCTGGATTTATTTGGCTCATTTTCAGGAACAAGGGGGATTGGCCATATTGTGCATATTGTAGGACTACTGTTTGGTCTTATTTTTGGGCTATACCTAAGAAATAAAACTCAAAAAATCTCTTTTAAAAATATTAAGCCTGGCAAAAGCATGAATAAAAGCAATAATGTGGATGAATGGATAAGACGAAATAGTTAATACCTATTTCTGGTTCATGAACCCTCCCGACCTGCTGCAAATATTAATGAACTCATCAAAACAAATTATTTATGTTTTGGGATAGACATCAAACACTGTAATCTCTGGTTTGCAGAATAATCTTATTTTAGGAAACTCCCTGCATTCTCCTAATCCCCGATTTACATAAAGAGTGGTGTTTTCTACATTATACCTTCCTGATTCATATTTTTTTCCAAACTTTGAGAAACTGGCGATTGCCCCATAAAAAGGTATCCTAACCTGTCCGCCATGAGTATGGCCTGCAAGATACAAATCAACAATATCTTTTTTTGCGACATCTTCTATCAGATCAGGCGTATGATAAAGCAATATGTTTAATCTGGAGTTATCCATATCCCCTAACAAATTATCCAAATTTGATGTGGACTCATAATTTAATCCAGCAATGTTTATATTATTATAACCTATATTAACAGATTTCATTTCATTTTTAAGGGGGATCACATCAGAGTTCCTAAACATCCTATCTTTACCTTCAATATCCCAATTGCCAAAACTAGCATATTTCCCTTCTTTAGCTGAAATTTTTGACGAAAACCTGTCAAGATAATCAATTTCACTTTTTGTTGGGTTAAAATTATTTATATAATCCCCAGTCATTAAAAGGAGATCTGGCTGAAGTCGGTTGACAAGTGAAGGTGCACGACCTTCCAGGCTTTTTCCCTTATCCAAATGAAGGTCAGATATATGAACAATCCTAAAAGGGCTTATTACTTTATCTGAGATATAATTATGGTAAGTAATATCAACATCATTTGGCTCAATCATAAATCCATCTACATAAGCAATCCCTAATCCAGCACCTCCTATCAGAAATCGTTTAAGAAATTTTCTCCGTCCAGGAGATGGGATATTGCCTTTACCTACATTAATTTCTGAACTTGACTCTTCCATATTTATAATAGGAATAACTTATCATTTATAAATGTTTGTATTTTAGTCACTTCCTAATAGTAACTTAAGATTAACCTGAATTAATTATCATGCAGTTTGTTCTTTTAAAAAATCTGAGATTTGAGATCCCATTGGCTTGAAAGGATTATAACAGCATCTAAAGAATGTAGCACCTAATCTATTAGAATAATAATCCTGAGGATCAGCAGCAGTATAGTATGATTTTCCTGAACTTGAATCAAAAATGTATTCTGCGCTTGTATCTTCGCCAAAACCCTGCTGCCATTCAACTGCATCTCCTACAGTATCTGATATGACTGATACTGAACCTATCTTAATAAAATGCTGCATATCAATTACTATTTCCGGCTTTGTGGGATGCTGAATATATCTTTGACCTTCTGTATGTTCAGGATTAGCATGGTCATATGCCTTCCAGGGATTTAAAGTTGTGTAATCTCCCAGATTATTGGTAAATTCTTCCATCGTTATCGCTTCATCTTTGTGATTCTCCAGGCCAGAAGGATATCTTAACCTATATTTTAATTCGCTTCCATGAGCCTCTAATGCCAATTGCTCAGCTTTTTCTTCAAGTGTCTGAGATTTTTTTGTTCTCATGCCAAAAAGTGAAGCAAGAGTAACTTCAGTATATCCAGCACCTGAAACAACCTCTTTGTCATCAAACCCTGCACTGAATCTGGCGTTTGTTTTATCAAATTCAAAATAATAATATACTTCACCTTCCTTCTGCACCTCATATCTTGAAAATCCTAAGCCCTTAAAAGCTCCTGCTTTCTGATAAGCTAATCGTCCATTATCATAGATAATATTGCCTTGTATGCTGGATATAGAATATTTTGCAAAAAGATTTTCAGGTCCTGCCAAATTGATTGTATTGTAATCATGACTCCAAATCATCCTTCCTGTATCCTTATCTAAATGCCCAGCCATTATGTTTGTATTTGCTGATCTCACAATCAACTTTTTCTCTTCTTTGATTTCCTGTATATAATCTCCTCTATGTTCAAGGTTATCATTATAGAATTCAGTTGAAGAATCTGAAGTTCTCAATGTGACTCCTGAAGGAGTCTCAAATAATGATTTTGGGGAGATTGTATAATGGCCATCAGGATGCATAATTATCTGCCCGGATGTAAGCTTGCTTCCATCAGGCAGCGAAACAAGTTCCTTTCTGTTTGTCTTAACAATCAAAGGCTTGTCATAAACCTGACCATCTATATTTTGGACACTACCCCCTTCTGGAAGAATGACAGTATCAGGTTCATGTTCTGCACCAAGGATTATCTCAAAAGGCTTATTAGGGCTGTAAGTCCTGCCGTTTATTAAACAACTCTCACCACTTATGCCTGTCAATCGATTTCCGCTGATTATAATACCATTAGCATTTTCCACTGAAACAATCGATCCTTCTATATTTATAGATCCTTTAATAATATTCATACTGTTCTCTTCTACAGAAAAAGAACCGCTTGCAGTTGCTCCTGAAGAAGAAGTATATGTTCCATCTTTGATAATAAGCGTATTGCCATCTTTACTTCCAGAACCGCTAAATGTGCCAGGCATGCCCTCTACACTGCAAATGTCAGCGCATTTAAAATCATTATTATAAGAAGCAGGAATCCTACCAGGCTTTCCGTCTACACTTTTTACATCGCCAGTTTCAGGATTAAATCCCTGCCTGTCAAATCCTTGTTCGTCAAACCCTTTGTCATCATAACCGCCATGGCAATGAGGATTCTCATCAGTGCAGGCAGGAGCTTCAGCAATCTTTGAAAAAAAGATGAAAAATATAGCTAATATAATGAAAAATAATCCAATCATATTAAAGGATTTATGGTTAAATAAATTAGTGTTTATCTTTTTCATGCTATTTCCCTTTGCTTAATCCTTTTGCTTAACTGATAGATAAAAAAAATTCTGTAGTTGCAAAATTTAAATTCGCATCCATAACTTTTATTTCAATAATATAATCCCTTTCATCGCCTGCCTGAGGGGTGAAATTCACAAGACCTGACGAAATATCTAGATGGTCATCAAGAAGACCTTCTGTAAAAAAGAATAAAGGAGAGCTTGTTGGGGAACTTGCATTAATAAAAAAAGAGATATTCTCACCAACAGAAACATATTTATCCCCTATATAGTCAATGACAGGCCCAGGATATTCTAAACCTATATTAAGCATGAATAATTCATATGCCTCATTGCCCAGGTCATCCAGTACTGTAAGGAGTATAGGATAATGCCCAATCTGGCTTATATCAGGCTCAATCTTAATCAAACCTGTATTGTCCTCTATATTGATTATTGGATTATTAACTGAATACTTAAGATTGCTTCCCCTTGCCCTGACCTGATAAAAGATATACTCGTCAGGTGAAACATTGATCTCGCCTATTGTCTCTATCTCTACTGGTTTTTCATCTATATCATTTATGAAATCCTGAAAGTCTTTTATTTCACTCCAATTGTATCTTGCTGCAAATAAAAAAAATGAATTCCCTGCTTTATTCCTCTCAAAAAAGATTATGCTATCCCCTGAGTAACTGATATCAAAAAGAATATCATGTTCTATTCCAATATCAATCAGGGAAGTGACTGGAACAAAACCTGGGTTTAATTCTATCTCATCAGTTAAATTTTTTGCAATAGTCCAATACCTATAAAAATCAGTATTCTCACTGGCTTTAAACGATTCTAACTTAACTACTGATTCCCCAAATGCAATTTCAACAGGCAAATGAATATATGCAATAACATCAAGAGGGTTTAAATCAACTTCTGCTCTTAAATTTCCTGTTTTAATATTAAATCCCTGTTCAGTAAACATTACTAATCCTTTAAGGCAGTATTCAAAATTGTCTTCTATGTATGCAGATAATTCATTCTCAATATCTTCTAATGAAGGCGAGATGTCTCCCTTATTAAAATGATAATAATAAGGAACTCCATTTAATGAAAAGAAAGTAGAATCTTCAGGCAGATTATAATATCCGCCGCGATATCTTAAAAACCGGACGCCCTCCATTAAAACATGAGAACTGCATGATCCGATAAAAGATTGGATAGGGGCAATGTTTAAAGGAATAAATTCTTTATCATTTTCAATTTTTTCGCTGTAAGAGATATAAAACATCATGCCAGCTGCAATGATAAGAATAATGCCTATTATGATGAAAATAGTCAACTGACCTTTAGTGTTCATACCCCTATAGAAGAGTTGCTTATATATATTTTTATCTATTTCTGAGTTTTATGTAAAAAAGTTTGTCACCAGTCAAAACAGGTAGAAAAGTTTTTAATTAAGTACAATTATATAAAATTATAAGGAGGTAATTTAACATGGGATTAATGTCAAAAATCGCCTATTCAAAAATTGGAAGAACTGGAGCAATCTTAGCTGGAGTTGGAACTGTGATAGCACCAGTTACATATGATATTTTAAATCCAACTGCTGTATATGCACAAGAACAATCGCAAACTGCAGGTCAATTAGTTGAACAACTTGCAAACTTGCCTGAACAATCAGTTTATGCAAAAAGGGTTGTTGCAAAAATTCTAATAAATGCATATAATACAAAAAAAGTGTATGGAGAAAAAAGAACAGAAAATGTAGATTGTTCAGTAATTTTCCAAACTAAAGGATATCTTAATCCAAATCAAAGATGTGTTGGAATACAAGAGTTGTATGCCTCTGCGAAAGATAAGTTCGGAAAAAAGTTAGATACTAAAGCTAAAACAAACATAGGTCTAAGTGTTCTTATTGAAAGAGCAGCAGATTGTGGTTGCAAGTAAAACCTCTTTTTCTTAAAGAACAGCAAGTACAATAACACCTGCAACAATCATCAGAGTCGCAAGCTTTTGGTTCAGCTCAATCTTCTCTTTAAGCACATAGATAGCCAGCACAGAGGATACAAGAGGGGCTGCTGAAGTTATGGCTGCTACAACTGATACTTTGGATACTGTTATGCCAGTATAATATGCAATAGATGCTGCTACGACAAGAAGAGCATTGATAAATATGTATTTATAATCACTGCGCCCTGGCTTTTGCAGCTTATCTCTGTTGAACAACAGAAAAATGTAAAGAAAGATGATTACTGATAGTTCTACATAAAACGCAGCTACTATAGGTCCTGTCTCAACTGCAACAAAGCGTATGAAAAAATAATATGTTCCCCAGCCAAACGCTGTAACAAGAGCAAGGCCTGTTCCTGCTGACCAGATCATAGCTCCTGAAACATTCTTTAAATCAGAATGTTTAAAAGATATAAGTATAGTGCCAAGAATGATAAGAGTAATGCCTGCAACCATAGAATATGTCAGAGATTCCTTCAGTATCAGGATAGCAAATGCTACAATTATCACTCCAAATACTGAACTGACAGGAACAACAATAGCTACATGCCCCATCTTCAGCGCTTTCATAAATACAAGAAGCGTAAGAGCACCGACAAAGCCGAGAGCAGCAATGAGTAATAAAAGTTTAAATGAAGGGATGCTTAATCTGACTGTAAAAATACCTGCTAAAAAAAGCAGCACCACCATCACTGAATTTACATAGACTACTGAAAACTCTCCTGCAGACTGAACTAGCTTTTTGAGGTATATCTTGCTTATTCCAAAAGCAAACATGGCTGTAATGCCTAAGATGATACCTAGATATAATGACATAGAAATAGCTAAGGTTCACGCATATTTAAATGGTTTGATTTTTGATTTGATTTTCTTAAAATCAAACCATAGCGTCTGATTAAGGCAAAGATACTCTCTAAAACATTTCTGCATAAATACCCCTAAAAAATTCCAAGATGTTTAGGTTCCCTGAAAGAACCCTGAAGTAATTTAGAAAGCATAACTTTCTAAATTACTTCTTGCATATCTTATT
>JAYEPB010000117.1:0-2154 GCA_034723595.1 Nanobdellota archaeon | reverse complement strand
CTGCCTGTTGACTCGCATGTTCCTGTTTGCAGTAACCTTTTCTGTTTCTTTGAAGATGTGATTGTATGTGAAGTCAACAATCTCTTTCTTTCTTCTGCCTTCTTCTTTTTTGGCAATAAATTTCATGACTTTGACAAGCGAAGGCTTAGGCATGTTGATTTTAAAGGTTGGCATTTCATGTATGGCTTTGACTCCATGGGACATGAGTTCAACTTTGCTGAATTTTGATGCATATCGCTCAGGCTCTACATAATAAGGTGTTATAGAAATATTATGGTCCTTGAACATCATTGCAGCCATTGTTCCTGCAATTGTTGATATTTTCTTTCCTGAAGAGATATTGATGTAAATAAGATTATCTTTTTCAGATTCAATTATCTTCTTAATCTCTGTGAGTACTGTATAAACATCATTGATATCGCAATGCACCATCTTAATATCAGTGATTCTTTCTTTCTTGAGTTCTTTGATAATCAGCTTGATGTACTCTGTGGCACTATCTTCTTTTTTAAATTGCGTTATTAAGTATACTCTGTCTGCTTTGGATTTGATCAGAGGTATTACTACCCTTTCAAATTCAAATCCTACTTGGGCTATATGTATTCTTAGTTTTTCTAACATTTTAACATTATTAACATTATTAACATAATTATTATTAAATCTATATAAAGGTTTCTGTTAATCCTAAGATATTAGGGGGTCTAAATATGGGTAAATATTACACAGTTATTAGGAAGCATACTCGCAAAGCGAGGAGAGAGAACAAACCAAAAGAAGATAATATAGATAAGGCAACAGCCAAAATCCAAAAATCTTTTGGATTGGGCAAGCAAGGGAATTAGAATTTGGAGGAGAATAAAATGGGCAATAGATCAAATGAAGTTAGGATAATTATGGTAAATCAACAACAGCAGAGATGCCCTTGCGGCAATCCAGCAACAAAGCAAGGATTTTGTCCTAAATGCTTTGCTAAGATGATGATGGGGTTATGATAAAATATTCTATCATAAAATCAAAGAATATCTGAATCTGGGGAGTAGAAGAATGACTAAGAGATTTAATTTCAAAAATAAACAATTTTGGCAGGGAGTCTATGACGACCTGTTAAATGAATTAAGGGAACTTGATAGGAATGGATTGATATGTAAGGTCTGTGTGAGAGAAGACCAGATAAAAGCCTATCTTTATGAGCAATTCAAGAATGGTGAAAACAGAAGAAAAATACAAAGAAGCTTTACTATACATGTCAATGAGTGATATGATAACAATATATGATTTAAAGGATAAAAATATCCTTTTTTTGTTTAAGGATGATGATGATAAATCTAATTTTGACCTAAGCTGGCTTGCAGAAAGCCAAAATAATGAATTTAAACCGATGGATTTAAAAAGTGTTGATAAAGGAATTATATCTAATATTCCCACATATCTCAAGGAGAATTCTTCATTTGATTGCATATTTGTGATAAAACTCGGCAGAATGTTAAACAAAATAGAAATAAGAGATGCAATGATTACTCTTTCAAAGAAAGGGGTTATATTCCATATTGATGATTGCAATCTTGATAAGAAAGGATTTGAAAAATATTTTTTTTCTAAGACAAGCTATATCAGCTGTCCAGGAAAGATATATTATTGGATCCTAAAATTTTTTATAAATCCTGCAAGATTGCGCAAAGAGGATGCATTTTTTGCCCATCCAGATTGGCATAATCGAACAGGGGTACAATTAATAGTAGAGAATGTTAGTGAGGCTGATGTAAATATGGGGCAAGGGTGAAAAATGAAAGGTTTTAAGGCAGCTCTGAATTCCTCACAATCTAAAAATAGGTGTACTCAGAAGATGAAGATTTTATTTGTATGCAACCAAAAGAATATAAGCCGTGTAGCTGAATTGCTGTTTAAAGATAGAGCTGAAACAAAATCCTCAGGCATTTATGCTACAGGGGATAAGATGCTCTTGAAGATGCATTTCAGGGAAAGATTGTTCAGGGGATAAAAGGCTTTTCAATAGCTGATTTTGAATGTATTGTGTGCGAAAAGATAATCAAATAGTCAACGAGCTAAGTAATTGGACGAATTGAGCGTAAAAATAGTTTCATCCAAAAATATACTTATACCTCCTTTTAAGCTTTCAATAGTTCTAAAAAAATT
>JAYEPB010000116.1:0-9560 GCA_034723595.1 Nanobdellota archaeon | reverse complement strand
ATAAATGGCCTTAAAGAGTTTAAGCAGAAGTTCAGCAAAAAAGCAAAAGACATGATTATAATAACTAAGGATATGGATTGCATAAAGGAGAATATAAAATACATTCCGCTATGGAAATGGCTGCTTTAGAAAACCTTATAAACATCCACCAAAATCTAATATTAACATGGCATTTATAGATGACAAAGGAAGGCTGTTAGGAAAGATAAACATCATTGACCTGATGGTGATTATGTTTGTAGTTCTTATAATAGCTGTTGGAGCTAAGTTTGTTTTATTCAAGCCAGCGCCTGAATACATAACAGCAGAAGTGCTGGCGCAGAATCAGCCTTATGAAGTCATAAGCAGGATTGCAATAGGAAGCCAGATACTGGATTCTTCACAAATAAAAGTAGGTGAAGTGCTTGAAATAGATACAATTCCTGCAGGTGCCAATAAGGATTTGACATTATACCTTAACCTTTCTGTCAGGAAAGAAGATGGCAGGATATATTTCCTGAATAATGAGATGCTAATCAACCGCAATCTTGATATTAAAATAGCAAATATAAAACTGGATACTAGAATAATAAGCCTCAACCAAACCCAAACCAATGAAAAAAAAGCAGCAATTGAAGTGCTATTTAAAAATAGAGAACCATGGCTTGCAGAAATCATAAGCAAGGGAGATATTGAGGTTAGCCATAAAGGCAGGATAGTTGCAAGGATAAAAGATGCAGAATATGCTCCAGCCCAGATGGTAATCACTTCTGATACTGGAAATGTCTATGAGCGAGAGCATCCACTAAATAAGGACATAACTGCAAAATTTGAGATAATTGCGAAAAAGAAAGGAAATTCTCTTTTATTCCACAATCAGGAAGTCAAGATTGGCCAGCAATTCACTTTCTATAATGAGAATTATATCATAACAGGCACAATAATAAGCAGAGAATAAAATGTTAATTATAAAAAACAGCTTCTTTAACAGAATCCTTGATAAAGCCAGTAATTATCTTGCAGTCACTTACAAAAAAAGCATATTGCATACCATATACTGTTGGCTTATCAAAAAGATAAAGCAAAGCTATATTGCGCAATGGTTTCTAAAGCCTGAAAAAGAGATAGATGTCTTTGAAAGCTCAAAAGTTGTGAATAAGGGCATGGACATAGGTAGTGAAATGATAGAAAAAGGAGAAAAATACGCACAGTTAAGCAGTCTTAGAAGCATATCAGATAGTCTTAAAGACGAATTCCTGGCAAAGCCTGTATTTGTCATTAGCCTAATAATATTAAGTGCAGCAATCATAAACACAGCATTATGGCTTATATTCAGAGATTTCACAATCTTTGGCATCTTACTAAGGGTAATCATCATAATCCTTGCCTTTTTTGGCCTGCGAATAAAGGCAGATTATCAAACAATAAGACAATCAAGTTCTCTTGCCAGGATTATCCGATAATTTGGCATCAAAAAAATTCCCCAAGATCATTAAGATCATAACATTTAGCTTCCTTGGGCTTTTTGCTGAAGCTTCTTGCAAATAGCACAAATTCTTCAGTCCTGTTTTTGTCATTCCATCTAACATGCTTGCTTTTTTCTTTCAGTTCATCCAGCAGCCTGCTGCCATCAACATTATCCTGCCATTTGCATTCAGCAAATAATATTCTGGTTTCAGCCTTATTTAAACCAACAATATCTATTTCTTCTTCTTTACGCCACCATCTTCCAACAGCGCCATAGTCAAACTTCTTTCTTGTGAACTCCAAGCAGACCTTTTCGAATGTCTTCGAAACGAATTTTGGAATGCCTTTAGAAACTGTGGATTCAAAAAAACGTTTGGAATCTGATTCAACATCTGAAATATTTGGCTCTATAAAATAAAACCAAAAATTAAACAGCCCATCCTTAATATTATATAATGACTTCTTGCTTTTTTTATGCCTTTCTGTAACAGGCACTTCCCTTTCTATTAATCTTACCTTGAGCAAGTTGCTGATGTATTTTGAAAGAGTGCCTGGCTCGATTTTTGTCCAGATTGAAATTGAATTTAAATGCGTATGACCCTTTGCTATAGCTTCAATAATTGCCATGTACTTTGAAGGCTCCCTGAATTCTTGTTTCAGGATGAATTCCGGTTCTTTATATAAAAATGATTTTTTATCAAGTATGTGTTTAATGATGTTGTTTTTCAAACTATCCTTATTGTCAAAAAAGTTCAGGTACATTGGGATATTCCCAAATATTGCATTTGCCTCAATACATTCTTTAATATCTTTTTTTATGATCAGTCTTGATTCTTCAAAATCAAAAGGCTCTAAATCTATTTGTCCTGTTCTTCTTCCATATAATGGCGATTTATGGCCTAAAACTTTTGATTCCATCACTCCTATACTTGAGCCTGACAAAATCAACATTGATTTGGAATCCTTTAAATACTCATCTGCCAACCTTTGAAAATAGGATGGAACTGATTTATTGGCTGCTACAAAATAGGGGAATTCATCAATGACCAGGATTCTTTTCTTTTCCATGAGTTTCTCACCTATATAATCAATCGCTTCCACCCAATCATCGATTTGAGGCAATCTCTCTTTGCAATGGTCAGCAATCTTTTTAACTATCCTCTCTTGCTGCATTTCAGTCGGTTCTTCAGATGCCAAAAAATAGATTGATGACTTATCTTTAATGAATTCTTTAATTAATTCTGTCTTTCCAACTCTTCTCCTGCCATAAACAACTATAAAACTGCTTCTGCTGAGGTTATACTCTTTCTTTAAAAAACCCATCTCATCCTTTCTGTTTACAAACATTATTATCACAATAATAATTATTTGGATACGAATATTTAAATCTTTCGGTATTTTCAGGTTTGTAAACATTAGTATCAGGATAATAATTATCTAGAAGATGGTGATGGGGTTCATATCTTTGCGGATTTTATTCAAATTATGCTTCACAGCAGAGCTGAGGGGTATTAAACCCAACTTGTGATAATTTAAACTTATCTGGTCCTGCTAACCAAACATTTTAAAAAGATAAACCAAAATAATAAATGCATGGCACCTGATTATGGCATGAGCCTTGATATCTCCAAAGATCTTGAATCTGATATAAGAATCGCAAAGCAGACTGAACAGGCAGAATCAAATAAAGATCCTGGCAAAGAAGAGCCAAAAGCCAAAGAAGATAAGAAAAAAGAAAAAACTCAAATAATAAAATCTGGCAAAAGATTCAACTGGCTGACTGCGTTTTTCATTCTAATTCTCATATCTGCGTCTTTAATTACAATGCACCATGCTTTAGATCTGCCTTATTATAATGAAAAAGCAGAATCAGTAGTGGAAGAGCATATCAGGAATAGCATAATCCAGCAGGTATCACAGGCAAAAGACCTACTTCCGGCTGAGAAAGCTGCTGCTGCAGAAGAGCAATATCAGGAAGTAATGCAAAGCGCTAAAATTGAGGAGATGGTCAGCCAGACAGCAGAATCATTAAAGGCAGCTTATAGGGATAAGACAGGGCAGAATTATCTATATGCTGCAGATCCATATCATTATTATAAATTGACTAAGGAGATTATAGAAGAAGATAAGAAAATATCCCCTGACCTGCCAGGCATCTATGCCTTATCATTCAAAATAATGAGTTTTTTCAATAGCAGCATGACACTCAAAAACTCAATATTCTACCTGCCTGTTTTTTTTGGAATATTATCAGTAATCCTGTTTTTCTTTATAGTCAGGAGATTTACTGATGATATAGCAGCATTTCTGGCAGCGCTTTTCTTTGTCCTGAATCCTACTTTCTTCACAAGTACAAGAGCAGGCTTTATTGATACAAATTCTCTTAATCTTCTGTTTTCAATAGCAATCATATACTTATTCCTGCATACAGCAGAACTAAGGAAAAAATCTATATTCACAGCACTTCTTATCATTCCTCTGGTCTGGATGTTCAAATCAGTCTGGTCTGGGTGGTATTATATTGTGGTCATCATGATAGTATATATCATCGCTTTCCTCTTATTATATGCAGGCTGCAAGACACTAAGACTTAAATTAAAGAAAAGTATGCTTTTATTATTCATATTACTTGCTGCTGCAGGCAGCATTGCTTATCTATTTACAAAGTCCAGATATATGCAGCACATCCTTTCAAGATTCAGATTTGATGAAGGCTTTTTCCCTTCTGGAATGTCTACTGTTGGAGAACTTCAAGGCAGTTCCCTAACAAGCCTTTTTGCTGAACTTGGCGGATATGCAATTGTGATATTTGTTCTGTGCTGCATTGCTTTTATAATATGGACAGTTATAAAAGAGCTAAAAGCAGCATCGAAAAAAGAGATAAACTTCTGTACCATGGCTAAAAACTTTAGTTTCAGGCTTTTCATAGTTGTTTATTTTGTCTTGCTTGCTTTCCCGCCTCTTTTTGCGCAAAGGTTTACAATATACTTTGTGCCAGCTTTCTGTATGGCATTAGGTCTTGGGCTTTATTATGCGATGCCAGTGCTTATGCGCTCAGTTAAGTATTTGCATCTTAACATAAAGAAGAAATATTTAAAGACAGCATTAGTTATTATCATATCAATCCTGCTCTTCTCATCTGTCCTTGGTGAACTTAAACTAAGCATGATGACCAGACCGCATATGAATGATGCTATTTATAATACTGCACTGGAGATAAAATACAATTCCACTAAGGATGCAAAGATAAATCTCTGGTGGGATAATGGTTATCTCTATCAGGCAATAGCTGAAAGGAATGTAGCTTTCCATGGAGGATCTTTTGAAGGTCCAAGGCTGCACTGGATGTCAAAGGCCTTGCTTACAGATGATGAAAATCTTTCAGCAGGAATAATCAGGATGCTTGACTGCAATTCAGAGCAGAAGGCATTTAAACTGGTATCAAAAAAAACAGGAAAAGCTGAAGCTATTGACACATTGCATAAGATACTTCCAATGGCAAAAGAGGAGGCTGAGTCATATATCAATAGCAGCAGCCTGCCTGAGAAACTGATTGATTATACTCACTGCGAACCAAAGGGATCATTTTTTATCGTGGGTGATGAACTTATAAGAAAAATGCCTGTCCTTTATTCTTATGCTAATTTTGATTTTAAAAAAAATTATGATAAGCTTGATATAAAGGGAATGGATTATGAAACTGCAATAGATCATCTAATGAGCAGATACAAGATCTCAGAAAAAGAAGCAGCAGCATATAGCATAGAATTATCACAATATGATTCTAAGATTCTCCCTGAAAATTCATGGATTTCAAATTCTGAACCATGCAAAGAAGAAAATGGTCTCTTAATATGTATCAAAGACTTTGTAATCAACCTTTCTGCAGATGAGATAAGCTATAAGAACATGCATCCTCCTTCATTCACATTCTATAATGGCACTCTGATGAGAAAAGAATATGAAGATGCAAAATTAAAATATGCTGTAGTTCTGATAAAAGAGCAGGAAGATTATATCCTGTATTTTGTTTATCCTGAATTTGAGAAGAGCATGTTTTTCAGGATGCTTTATCTTGATGGAAAAGATTTGGAACATTTTGAATTATTCAACAAAGAAATAATACCTCAAACAGTGGTTGCCTATAACCTGAGTTCGTAATAATTTTTGTACACTATGCTTTTCTTTTTTTGGTTTAGTTATTTTGTCATCGGTGATACTAGATTAATCTTTGGGTTTATCGATGAGAAGAATATATTGGGAGTGAGCATTACTTTGAAATGCTAAATTTTTACCAACGAATTATTTGGATGTGCCGACTTTGCGAAAGTTTTATATATGAGGATATTCAAAATTGAATTAGATTTAACAGTCAAGTTAAGCTTTAGTCAAAACAATAAAAAAGAGGGGTCTTTAATATGAAAAAAACAAGTCTAATTGTAGTTCTAATATTTAGTTTAATCGTAAGTGCTTTGAGTGCAAGCGCAGCATTTGATTTCTATGGAAATACGTATTATGAGAATGGCACAGTTTTGGTCGGTGTTAATGTGACTATAGAAGTCTATAATATGTCAGGGATGATGGATCAGGAAATAGATGTTGTATCTGTCTTAAGCAATAGCACAGGTGGTTTTAACCTCTCAGCTATTGCGGAAGCCACAGGAGAAGATGAATATATATATCAAATTATAGTAGTAAAATATGATAATGGATATGCGGATTATGTCGGGAAATCACTGCCTATGCTTGATATTGATATGATTAATAGTCTTGGCGAAATGGACTTCTTTCTCAGACCAGGAGTCACAATAAACATCACAGCTTACAATTCTACTGGCGGCATAGAGCCATTCCAGTATATATTTAAAGATTCAAAATTAGGCTATCCCATCGGTCAATATGTTGGAGAACCATATTTGAACAATGTATTAATTGATGCAGCTGAAGGAAGGAATTATTCATTCATCCTTTACTTCAATGAAACAATGCCTCTCCAGTATGAATTAAATAATATCAGCGATTATACAGGCAATCATATTTCCCTTGAATTTAATGTTAGCGATGTTCCAACAGTTGTTAGCGGGAGTGTTTTTTTAGCTGATGAGAATTATTCAGTCGAACCTGATTTGGATACTCTTGAATTTGTTGGATTTATTCTTGAGCCAGGAAATACAATCTTCGAGATGTCTATGTTGCCTTATAACATGGGACTTTGGGGTGGTGGTCAAGGGGACGAAATAAATGCAACAACAGGAGATTTTGATATTACCTTAATTCACCCAGGAAATGACTTAGATATAATGATGGTATTTGTAGGTTATGATAGTTTTGATGATGAGGATTTCATAACATACCAGAATATTACAATAGGTCCTGAAATCAATATATCAAATATTTCTATCCCTATTTATAATGCATCTGGAGAAAGTGATTATGTATTTGAAGTAGATGACGGAAATCATAATGTCACATCTCTTGGAGTCAATTTCTCTCTGCAAAACACAACCGGCGGAGCGATTGAATCAGCATTTGTCACAGCTACATTGGACTATAGTGACCTTATCGGCATGGATGTAAAATGGGTTGTGGATATACAGGAAAATGAAGAGAATCTAACTGAGACTGGAAAATTCTCATTGCCTTTGATAGAAGGATATGACTTAAAAATGGAGATTTTTTCAAATGAATATGCTCCAAAAAAGACAAAGATAGCTTCTTCAAGATATTACTCAGAACCAATTGTAATTAACCTTACAGAATTTGACCCAGGAGTAATTGATGGAAATCTTAATGATAGTGATATCTATCTTGATATGTTAAAATATAGTGATGAATGCAATGTCCCTAATTATGACAGGGATGCATGCTCTTTGTTCCCATCTAATCAGTCAATGGAAAATTTTAATCCATTCAAGTTGGTTCTCGGCGGCGCAAAGATGAATTTTGTGATAGGCAATAAAATTAATGGCATGGAAGTAGTTTACTTAGATGTTGATTTGCTTGCATCTGGTCCTCCTGATGCTTTATTTGATGCAGGCGCAGATTCAAACCAAACAGGGGATGAGATAACTGAGGCATGGACATTTGCTGGCAATGGTCCTGAGATATATGAAGAAGTCTTAATCGCAGTTCCATTTGATCAAGATTTTGATCCAGAGACAATCAATTTTTCAATGCCTCTGCTTTATGATGAGAATTTAGATGTTGTATGGAATGCAAGTGTGAATGACACAGGTGATTTACCTGAAGAATACGAAGATTTTCCTGAAGAATTATTCAATGGTACTATGTGCGATCCATCAAATCTTTCTGCAACCTGCTATGTGAATTCAACAGAATTTATGGCATGGTTCAAGATGCCTCATTTTAGCGGTGGAGAAGCGCAGTTTTCAGGCAGCGAACAAGTCGATATAACCTTTACTAAAACACGAGTTGGTGCTTCTCAGATCAATAATGGAAGCAAAGTAACTTTCATATTGAATGTCACTAACACTGGTTCAGATAATCTAACTGATTACTCCATTTTTGATGAGTATAATGGAACATTGCTTGACTTCAATAATGAGACAAGTCTTAATTATACTGATTATAATGCGACTGAGAGTAATATAGAATGGACTTTCAATCTAAGCGCAGGCGCATCACAGGTAATTGAAGTTAATTTCACTGCGATTGCTGTAGGAAATGCGACAAATTTTGCTGAATTCCAAAATTCAACAGAGCATACATTTGCTAATGCCTCAGCAACTGTTGAGATTGTACTTGCTCCATCTATAGTTTTTACCAAAACATTAGTTAGTGATTATCAAGTCATAAATGAGCGGAAAGTAATTTTGAATGGAAGCAAAGTAACTTTCATATTGAATGTTACTAATAATGGCGCAGAAAATCTAACAGATTATTCTATCTTTGATGAATATAATTACAGCGGTTCATTCTTTAATTTCAATGAGGAAGTAAGCCTTAATTATTCTGATTATAATGAATCAGAAGATTATATAGAATGGACTTTTAATCTAAGTGCAGGCAGCTCTCAGGTAATTGAAATTAATTTCACAGCAATCGCTGTAGGAAATGCGACAAATTTTGCTGAATTCCAAAATTCAACAGAGCATACATTTGCTAATGCCTCAGCAACTGTTGAGATTATAATTGATTCCACACCACCAACCTGGAATGAAGACCCACAGGGTTCGACAATCCAGTATAATACACTATTTATTTACGATGTAAATGCAAGTGACAATTACCAGATTGATGATTACTTCATCAACGATACAGGTAACTTTAGTATTGGTTCTGAGGATGGTGTGATAACCAACAACACTTTGTTAGCTCTTGGCGTCTATTATTTGAATGTATCTGTCAATGACACAAGCAACAATGTGAATTCCACAATCATTGCAATAACTGTAGAAGATACAATACCACCAGAATGGAATGAGACACCTCAAAACCTGATTATACAATACGCTGCGTCTTTCAGCTATCAAGTCAATGCCAGCGATAACAATGCTATTGATAAGTACTTCATCGATGACGATGGTAATTTTACAATTGTTGCTAATACAGGTGTGATAACCAACCATACTTTGTTAAGCATGGGTGTATATTCTTTGAATATCTCTGTCAATGATACATCAAACCATATCACTTCCACAATAATCACTATAACTGTTCAGGATTTGGTTTACCCTACATGGAATCAGACTCCTGCGAATCAGGTAGTTGAATACAATACATCTTTCAGTTATCAAGTCAATGCTAGCGATAACAATGAAGTTGATAAGTACTTCATTGATGATGAAACAAATTTCGCTATTGATTCAAATAGCGGAATAATTACCAACTACACTTTATTAGGCATTGGCATATATTCACTGAACATATCTGTTAATGACACATCAAACAACATAAATTCCACTGTAATCAATATTACAGTCCAGGATACAACATATCCTGCATGGGATGAAACTCCTCAGAGTTCAACAATTCAGTACGGGGCATCATTTATGTATGATGTAAATGCGACTGATGCCTTGCTTGACCAATATTTCGTAAATGACAGTACAAATTTTAACATTGCAGGAAATGGGATAATAACTAATGCTACA
>JAYEPB010000115.1:0-9562 GCA_034723595.1 Nanobdellota archaeon | reverse complement strand
AATAAGATCAGTAATAATCATCAATAAAAAACACAAAAATGGAATAATGCAAATTCTAAAACAATTTAACGCAGAAACGAGAATCTTCCAAATAAATAAGGAAATCTAATAATTTATACGCAAAGCCGCCTGCAAGTGAGTAGTGTAGTGTCCTGAAATTATTTCGCCAACCATTTATAAATACTGATGAATTAGTCTTTATGACTAAACTCAATATAAGCGAATAAGGTGTTCATAACAAAGATGCCTAATGTTTTTAGCCTATTTTGGAGAAGAATAGAAAATGAAAACAAAGGATTTAAAAAAACGAAATAATATCCGGACACTACATTACATACTCAAAAAAGAAAGCTTTAAAAAGAATATTGACATACAGGAATCTATGATTATAGGAATAATAAGTGACAGCCACGACAACATCTGGAATCTGGAAAAAGCAATCAAACAGATGCAGGAAAAAAGCATAGATATCCTTATCCATTGCGGTGATTTTTGCGCCCCTTTTATTATCGACCAGCTTGCCGCAATAAATCTTCCTGTGCATTGCGTATTTGGCAATATAGATGACAGATTTACAACCACAAGAAAGTGCGACAAATTCTCAAATATCACCTTGCATGGTGAAATAGCTGAATTAGAATTAGACCAAAAGCGCATCGCAGTCACGCATTTGCCGCAATTTGCCAAGGGTCTGGCGCATACTGGCGACTATGATATTGTTTTCTATGGGCATACTCATAAAAATAATTGCAAGAAAATAGAAAATACCCTGCTGGTAAATCCTGGAGAGATTATGGGCAGATTAGGAAAACTTGGTTTTGCAATTTATGATACAAGACTTGATAAAGTGGAATTCTTTGATATCTAGTTAAAAGTTTGTTACGCAAACTTTTAAAAGTTAGTACTGGTCATTTTCGCGCCATTGCATCACCCCTCAAAAAATCCAATGCAATAATAATTGCGATATGGTCAACATATTGCTACCTGTCTGTAATCAATACCAGAATCCATTGGATTTTTTGTAGAAAGATATTTATATCTCCGCATTTTAACTTATCATCATGACAATAGCAAAACTTGATGATTATAATTTCAGAAACAAGAGAGTTCTTATTAGAGTTGATTTCAATGTGCCTCTTGATAAGGAAGGCAATATCCTTGATGACTGGCGATTGAAAGAATCAGTGCCTACAATTCAGTATCTTCTTGACAATGGTGCTCAACAGATAATCATGATAGCCCATCTTGGCAGACCTAAAGGGGAAGTTGTTGAAAATCTGAAGATGGATAAAGTGGGAGAGCGATTTTCAGAGATTCTCGGGCAGGATGTTGCAAAGGTAGATGATTGTGTTGATATCGATATGCCTTATGGCAGGATTGTGCTATTGGAGAACCTGAGGTTTCATAAAGGAGAAAAATCAAAAAATGACTGGGAGCGCCAGGAATTTGCAAAAAAGCTTGCAGATTATGCTGATTATTATGTGAATGATGCATTTGGTACATCCCATAGGAAGCATGCTTCATTCTATGAGATTACAAAATATTTGCCTGGCTGCATTGGCCAGCTTGTTGAAAAAGAGATTAGCACCCTGGGAGAAGCTCTTTCTGCGCCAAACAGGCCGTTCATCGCGATTATGGGTGGTGTTAAGGTTAGTGACAAGCTTGGAGCAATAAAGAATCTTCTCAAAAAAGTAGATGCTCTTCTTCTTGGCGGCGCGATGGTATTTACTTTCTACAAAGCAATGGGAAAAGAGGTTGGCAAAAGCAAGGTTGAAGATGACATGCTTGAACTTGCCAGGGAACTTCTGGAAAATTCTGATAATAAGATTATGCTGCCTGTTGATGTTATTGCTGCTGTTGAGCCTGATGCAGAATCTGAGTCAGATGTATACAGCATTGACAATATTCCTAAGGACTTGATGGGTGTGGATATAGGTCCTGAGACAATAAACATATACAAGGAGATAATCCTGAAAGCCCAGACAGTTGTCTGGAATGGTCCAATGGGAATCTTTGAGATTGAGAGATTTGCTGTTGGGACAAATGAAGTTGCTGATGCAGTGGGAGAATGTCCTGGCATAACCATAGTGGGCGGCGGCGACAGCGAAGAAGCAATAAGGAATATTGGCATAGCAGATAAGATAACACATGTAAGCACTGGTGGAGGGGCTGCGCTTGAGATGTTCTCAGGCAAAAAGCTGATTGCAATCAAAGCTCTTGAACAAAATTATGAAAAATTCAAAAGATAGAATATATCTATTTTACAAGTTTAATATCAAGATTCAGCAATTTACTTATTTCTTCAATTATTGTATCCATCATTTTATCCCTGTCAATCTTTACCAGATCTGATTTTAATTCATCAATCTGCTGTTGAATGATTTTTTCTCTGCTTTTGTGAAATCGCGCTGCCTCTTCTTCTTTTTCTATCTGATTGATGATGCTGGCACTATTAATCTTATTTTCAAGCTCTTTTATTTTGCCTTCAATCTCTTTAATCCTATTTATAAACTTAAGGCAGAATTCTTTGTCAAATTTCTTTATTGTGCTTTTAAAGCGTTCAGCCTTCTTTTCGTTAAGCTTAAGGGATTCTATATTTTTTTCCATATTTGCAAATATCTCTAATAGAACAAGATCATGATCTGACTTAAGGGCTGTAACTGGATTTTCAAGGTAACTGTCTATCCATTCAGTATTCTTCATTGCAATCTTGAAATATTTCTTAAATGGATGCTGTATGCTTGAGAATGGGGCAGTGAATGTTTGCGCATGCATCTTGAGTTGCATCTCCATCTTTTCTTTTTCTTGTTCAATCTGATGATAATCCTTGTATTCAGTTGATTTATTCATTAATGCAATCTCTTTATCTGCATCACCTATCTGCGTTTTTATTGCCTCAAGCTGCTTTTCTTTTTCTTCAAGATTATGCTTTATCTGCTCAATAATCTCTTTAGCTCTTGCATGGTCTTTGATAGATTTGCTTATCTCTCTGAATTTAGGAATACCTATGGATTCATATTTTCCCAAAAGATCTTTTTCTATCTTGTCAAATTTTTTGATGTTCGCAGCAATATTCTCTGCTTCATTTCCAAAGAACTGGCTGACTATCATGAATGGTTTATATGATTGGCTTGTAAAATAATCCACTTTTCCCTGAAACTCCTTGTGGAATTGGAGAATCTCTTCAATGTTAGCAGGAATAATTATGCTTTTGACCAGATCTACTGCTTTTTTCATGTATGCAATCCTATTGCCCTGCATATAATTGAATTCTCTTTGAGGTATATTGGGATTCCTGAGTTCTGCATCTTTCAATTTCCTGATGTTCTCTTTTGTCTCATTTACTTCTGCTTCAAATCCCTGCCTGAACTCGTCGAGTGCAGATTGCAGTTCTGCTTCCTTTTCTTTTGCTTTTTCAGAAAACCAGCTATCTACATCTTCCGGAGAAAGCTCAATCCCTTCTGGCTCATGGGCAAATAGTTTCTTAATGAATTCAAATGCCATATTAATATTATATATTCTGCTCCTTTTTATATATGTTTTGATTAAAAAGTAATTAATTTACTATCAAAAATTTGCTTGCAATCTTTTTTGGTATCTCTCTATTGAACTCATATCTCTCAGCACCTTGCTTTCAATTGCCTGATGCTAATTCTAAGAATTTTTCACAGGAAACTTTTTAAAAATGTTTCAATCTTATCAGCAACCTCTTGTAAAGAAAGGCAAGTTGTATCAATAATCAGATTATAATTCTTTGGGTCAGTGAAGTCCACATTGTATTTTTCAAGAAATCTTTTTTTGTCTGACTCATGGATTTTCCGGAGTTTATTTGCTACTGATTCTAGTGTCACATTCAGTTCATTTCTGATATCCCTTGTGAATCTTCTTCTTACTCTTTCATCAAAATCAGCATCAAGAAATATTTTTACAGACTTTTGAATAAAATGGAATCCCAATTTTGCGTCAATTATAAAATTATCTTTTGTTATCCCATCCTCAGCTATTGTATGGTCAAGCTCTAAATCTATGCTTGTGTCTTTCTCAGCAATTTTGGTAAATTCTTCAAGAGATATATCTCTTCTTTCAGCAATGTTTCTAATGAACTCTCCTCCAGAATGATGCGACATCTTAAGCTTTCTTGCCAGTATCATAGCTACTGATTTCTCTCCTGAGCCTAATGTGCCTGAGATTGTTATTATCATTTCTCAAAAACCAGCCTATGGATTCAGACTATCTTTTATGGCTTATATAAGGGATTGTCACTTGGTGATTAATAAATCTTTTGTTTTTTATATATTTTATACCACCATTCTGTGACTGGTGTAATCAAGTGGTATTAAATATGCTCAATAGGGAGTGACCCGAGGCGAAGCCGAGCATGCCACCAGTGTTTCACTGGTGGTGGTCACGGACTTTTGACATCATTTTTAAAGCAAAGAATATAGTAGATATAACCTTTAAAAAATTATTTACATGAACCAAGGCAATTATTTATAAATACTTCAATGCAGCTTTTCCCAGTTCTCTTATTCCATCTATCATAGGTTCCATTGAAAAGTTTTCTAAATCTGCAGGCACCAATGTTAATCCATAAGGATTAAGAAAACCACACCCTCCTTTGACTCCGCATCCTACCATATGTCTTTCTACTGAGCCATTATAATTAACAGTCTGTAGGGGACCAAAATAAAGATTATGCTTTTTAGCTGTTTCAGGAATCAATCCTGATAATTCTTTTCTTAGTTCAGAATCCTTATCTAAATAATTATATGCGCAAGCCATCTCAACTGATACAACCATTGGAGCGTCATTTCCCGGCTCATGTTTAAAATGCCTGTGATTCATGTCATAGATTATTGAATCAACAACATTATCCTTTCTCATCTCATGAAGATATACCAATCTTTTTATACGGTTTTCTGTATTACTATCTAAGTTATGCTCTAATAAATCTGTTTCATTGAATCCATACTCTTTTAAGATGGCTGATCCTGTGGGATTCGGGTGTCCAGTAAATAAATCATATAATGCCCTTTTAATATGTGCTTGAAAATTCATACTGTATGATTGACCATCATAAGCAGTCCTTGGCATTTGCGCAATTGAAATTCCCACCTTCCCAATCAGTAATTTTTTCATACCCTGATTACTAAATTTATTTTCAATTTTAGGGCGTGAAAATGTTTTCCTATGCTCATATGGGAGCCATATCCCTGCATCTCGAATCCGTTGTTCAGATTCTCCTTCAAATTCAGCCTCATAATCTAAACTTAATCATGATGTTTTCAATGATTTCCTTGCAGTATCAACAGCAGTATTCAATGCACCTTCTAAAGTCTGCCACCATTCGAGATCATCAAAATGGTCTGATTGAAGTTTTATGTCTATTGGGAATTCATTTTTCATTTTTCATCACCAAGAATAAGAATATATATTTAATATATTAAAATATCCTTGATTTAATCACTATAATGCAATAATTTATATATGATTTATTGTATTCTATTAAAATAGGGATAAAATTGACCAGAAAATACTCTTTGAACTTGATAAAAATCCTAGAGCATCATTTAATCAGTTGGGAAAGTCAGCAAGAGTAAGTAAAGAGGTTGCGCAGTATAGATTTAAGCAGCTGATTAAGAATAATATATTGACTGGATTTTTTGCATTTGTCAATCCTGCAAAATTAGGATATCAAATTCACAAGATCCTTGTTAAATATAAAAGCGTCACAAAAGAGATTCAAAAGGATATTATTGATTTTATAAGAGAAAGCAAGCAAGTAGCATGGGCTGGAAATAGTGAGGGTGTGTGGGATTTAATAATT
The DNA here is from genome assembly GCA_034723595.1 of Nanobdellota archaeon. Classification (GTDB taxonomy): domain Archaea; phylum Nanobdellota; class Nanobdellia; order Woesearchaeales; family JAGLGH01; genus JAGLGH01. The sequence continues at coordinate 3,735 of JAYEPB010000115.1, read as the reverse complement.
ACAACATTATCACCAGGCTCTAAAGAATTCACTCAATTCTATCTTACTTTTTTTAGCAGGTTTGGAGATTATTTTAAAGAGAAAGATGTTCTGATACCTATAAGCAACCCCTTATTTAATAACAAATATCTGGCTAAAGGCAAATTAATATACAAGAAGAGAATTGATTTTAATTCAGAAAAGGAAAAGATAGACTCTATTGATAGACGCATAATCCTTGAATTATCATTGAACTCCAGATTAACTTTTACTGAAATTGGCAAGAAGGTCAGTTTAAGTTATTGGGCAGTTGCGCAAAGATATAATCAGCTTGTTAATAAGAGGATTATTATTGCGCTAAAGCCAAGAATTGATTTCAGGAAGATAGGATATGCATATTATCATCTTCTCATTGAATTAAGCGATGAAAAGATAAGAGATAAAATAACAGCATATTACACAGAACAAAAGGATTGCATTATGATTATGAACCATATAGGCTCTTATTCAATGCATATTGAATTTGTTTTGAAAAAAGATAAGATGCAGGATGTAATACTGGATTTTAGGGAAAGGTTTGGTAAATCTATCAGTGGTTATGAACCTTTATTAATTCTTGAAGAATATGTGATGAACTTATTGAGATAAGGCTCAGTTGTTTAAGAATATTCGTCCTCAATGAATTTAACTGATTGTTATATCTTCTTCTTAAAAAAACTTAACAGCCCCCCAACAGGAGCATAAAGGATAGAGCCTCCTACTTTAGTAGCTTTAGCCTTTATAGCATGCCTGAGATCACCTTCAAATTCAGTATATCCTCTGCCAATCTCATAATAAAAATGGGCATCTGAGCCGCCAGTTGCTCCAAATACGAATCTTGATGCAATTCTTTGCGCTCTCCAGTTCTCTAATAGAAGTGCTCTTGAATTGAATGTCTCAATGCCTTGTATCTTGCCTTTAAGCTCTATGCATGGCTGCTTAAGGCTTCTTCTGAATCTGGCTGTGGGGTGTGCAATTATTGCAATTCCTCCCTGCTGGTGTATCTCATCTATGATTTCAAACATCTCTCTTGATTTTATCTCCTCATTAAGATAAAGCCCTAATATCTCTCCATCAACTGTCTTCATCTCAGCTCCCACAATAACCTCAAAGTCTTGATTCTGGTTTAGTTTTGCTGCAGCAATCCCTCCTTGTATTGTATTATGGTCTGTCACAGCTATGCCATTAAGCCCTCTTTCTTTTGCAATCTTCAGCAGCTTCTCAGGCTTGATTCTGCTGCACTTGGAAAAATTCGTGTGTATATGCAGGTCGTATTTCATTTTAAAAGGCTCCTAAGCGATTATGTAAAGCAGCATTGCAATCACAAAAAATGAACTGCTTGTCAAGATTATCCTTAATTTATTTGCTTTTTTATTATTCAGTGCAAGACTACCTGCAGGGAAACCATAAAGCAAAGCAAGAGATGATACTATGATAAAATATGTGATATCTCTTGATGATATATAAAATGCAGCTCCAAGCAGTGCGTATGCTGCTATCCTAGTTATGCACTCCACTATTATTTTTATTCTGTTTTTTCCAATTTCGAAATATAATCTTATAATTTTATAATCAATGAAGAAAAGCAGCGCAATAAATAAAGCAGATACTATTGAGATGAGTATTATGTTGGATATAAATATGTGCATTACAGCAGCCAGAACCATTGCAATCATAAGATTCTTCATTATGATAAAGTAATTCCTTCCTGGCTTAATCTCTTCTTCAGCAATATATACAAGCAATATTCCAAATACTATGCCTGCATTTGCAACAAGAGCAGTCAATGCGTAGTTTAATAGCTGCATAATAGCAATAAAAAAGAAGGAGTTTAAATTATTTTCGGAATTCATTGATAAATTCTTTTTTATTATAATGTTCTAATTCTGTTCTGTTTTTACTTAATAATCTCTTCTTGCAATATTCTAATTCTATGCCTGAACAATGATTCTGTATTTGGGGATCTTCTTCAATTAAATGTAAAATCGGATCCAATAATATTGGATTTAAAAACTTCAATTGAAGTAAAATGCGCAGTATCTTAAATAAATCTTTAGGGTCTAAATATAATTCACTTTTTTTGCCTTTAAATTGAACTAGATCAATTTCATTATTCTCATATATTAGCTTATTAACTTTAAAAGATTTATAGATTAATTCATGAAGTTTATTGCTGAATTCATTTAATTCTGCAAAAGGCTCTAAATTAAAGAAATATTCCTTTAGATTTTTTGTTATTTCAAAAGTATTCTCAATCAAATCTAAAATGTCTCCTATAATATAGACAAAACCCTGACAACACTCTTTTAACTCTTGGTCAGATTGCACTAATAGAACTATGTGCAATTTGCCTTTTTTCATAAGTTCTTCATCTGAAGCAAAATTATTTATTTGCAGATGTGGGTATTGATGTCCTGTTTTTGAATGCTGTTCTAAAGCAACTCTTGTCTCAATTCTGAATGAAATATCTGTATGTTTCTTTTTAGCAGAAAGAGAGATCTCAAATGCATCTTCTTCAGAACTTATTGAAGAATGAAAGATTACTTCCACGTCTTTATCATTGTAAATATAATTATCTTTGAGGCATCTTTCAATAAGTCTTAAATCGGGAGCACTTACCCTTTTCACTTCATGTGCCATAATCTCCTCTGATAATTAATTTTTATCTGTTCAGCTTCAAGTTTAAATTTTTTTAATTTTTGGATAACATCTTCTTGTAATGAATTGCTATGTAGGCCTTTAGAATCGTATAATTCTTCCCAGAAGTCTAAATTGAGGATATTGGATTCATTTATTCTTTTATCCATTTTTTTATTAATGATGAAAACAAGAATTTTAAAATAAATCAAATATTTAGTTTTAATAGATTCTTTTTCACTTTCAAGCAGAAGTTCTTTTCTTTTAATTATGTCTTTTACATCAGAGTCTAAATCTATTTTTTTAAGGGATCTTATAATATCTATTGTTTGAATAATCTTAATTGCATCTTGTTCTGAAATAGGTTTGCCTTGCAAAATGAAATTATCAATCTCTAAATTAAATGAGAAATTTTCATAAAATTTAATTTTTGATTCATTATAGGAGTATTCAATTTTTAAATCAGGATGATATGTTAAAGTTTTCTTAATCCTTTTGAAATTACTTTCAATGTATTTTATGAGATTCTTGTTCTTTTTTTCAATCTCTCTAAAATACTTGGTTTCCTCTTTCAAACGCTCATTTGTTTCAATTATTCTCAGAATTAGTTCTTCATAGCTTTCTCTCGGTTTTAAATGCTTTTTTAATATATTTTTTGTTTTTATTGATACCCTTATTGAGCTTATTGCATCATTTATGCCTTTAGGTTCGAAAAGAAAATTAAGAGAATCATTTTTATCTTTAATATAATCCTTCTCTTTGGATAATCTTCTAATATTATCTTCAAGCAACTCTTCAAATAAATTCCATGAATCCTCAGATTCTTGTTTTATGATCTTTGCCATATTAAATATATGTCATATACTTATATATAAATCTTTCGTTTTTATTCATAAGTGAAACAAGAATTCTGAAGATATTGAGATTAAATTATCCATAAACTAAAAGCAGAGATGTCAAAAGTCCGTGACCACCACCAGTGAAACACTGGTGGCATGCTCGGCTTCGCCTCGGGTCACTCCCTATTGAGCATATTTAATACCACTTGATTACACCAGTCACAGACTGGTGGTATAAAAT
>JAYEPB010000114.1:0-9646 GCA_034723595.1 Nanobdellota archaeon | reverse complement strand
GCAAGTTCATTTTCCAGTATAATGCTTTATTTTCTCATCTTTATATTCTACTTCTTTTATTTTCTCATCTTTATATTCTACTTCTTTTGCAAGAGCTTTAAGTTCATGATTATAATTTGTGATTAGTCATTCTTCAATTCCATTATCAGTTGTTATTCCATCACATAGAATCTCCTTTATTATGCCTTTTCTTTCAGTTTTGCTTAGCAGAGAAAAATCCTTTTTAAATGACTCTTCACCTTTACTAAACGAGCAAACTACATCCTTTAAATAAGATAAGTGTACAGCATCAAGGATATGTTTTTCAAGATTTCGTGAATTATAATAATCTAATTTATTTTCAAGCATATTTCCTATTTCAAAGAGGTCATAATAGATAGATGCACTGTAGTGATTATATAGTCCTGATTTTTCAGAGAAAGATTTTCTCTTTGTATTGATAATAAGTTTATACAATTCACTCATTCTGTCGTTATACTTCTCTAAAGAGAATAATGGTGATAAGATACTCTTTTCTTTGGTTTCTACTTTTATTATTTTATCAAAGTAACTCCCAAGTTCATGATTTTCCCCATTTGAAACAATGAGTTTCTCAAGCGCATGAATATATTTTTGCATCATGATTTCAATCTTTGTAATCGGTTTTTTCTTTGCTTCTTCTATCTTGTAAATCTGTTTAGATCGATTGTTTTCCTGAATTTTATCTATCTTTACTTCCAGCATATTCACTGAATTCTCATAAAAGTTTTTGCAGGGTGTCCTGCAGAATTTAAAAGTCTTGTTTACCCATGAACTATGTTTTATGATACTTTCAATCTTTTCAATCCTTTGTGATGTATATCCCCATGCCTTAGGACTTTTGTTTAATATCTGCTTGCCCAGAGCCACACTACCCCTGATTCCTACATAAGCAACTCCAGTACAAGCAGCTGTTATTGGGGCATAATGCCAGTATTCAACTGCATAAGGACTAATAAAGATTGTTCCAAAATAAGAACCTGCTAAAAGTGCAGAAGATGAAGTAATCACTCCAGTAGTTTTTCCTATACTATTTATTGTTTTTTTTTGCGATTCTTTTTTCTTTCTCTTTTTTTCATATTCATACTTTTCAACAGTCTTGGCAAAGTTGGTTATCTTAGAATTAAATTCAAATAATCTTTTGAACAGTTCCGCTTCAGTATATGATGCAACAGAAAAAATAATTTCTTTCTTATCCTTAATCAAAGGATGGCTTTTATTGATTTTACTTTTAGTATAATATAATTTATTATCCTGTTTCTTAATGACATCTGAGACCTCTGAGATTGTATACTCATTCCCATCAATATCTGAGAAAAGTTTTATATCTTTTATCATTTCATTATTTCTCCAGGAGTGATTATGGTATAAAAATGCAGTTATGAAATTCCTTAGTTCATCTTTGCCATGTGGTTCTATTTTGCTTATGTTCTTTAAAATATCTTCATAAAACATATTCCGTGCTTTGGATATTTTCTTTTCAAGAGAATTAAAATATTCATCTTCAATAAGACTTTCCCCAGACAGGGTCATTTGAATCCCAGGGGCATCCACTGCCTTATCCATAGATAACAAATAAGAGCTAAAATCATCAGACTCATTCCTATTAGATTCATACTCGCAAATAAATAGGTTATTCTTAATGTACACCGTCCTTTTAAAATCCTTTATATGATTTCTCCTTGAAAAGGAGACAAGAATTCTTATATTATCAAATTTATATTCGCGCTCATAGATAGAATCAGGAAATGTAAATCCATTATTAATCTTTTTCTTGTTAAGATATACAGGAGTTTCTGAGAAGCTACAAAGTGTTTTTACTCTATTTTTTAGATTAGACTTAAATCCTGATTTTTTATTGTAATTATTGACAAAATTCTCAAGATTACTTATTGTGTCTTTACAAATTTCGCTTGCGCAATATAGACTCTTATTAAAAATATCTGTCAGACTGTCTGATACAGAAGTTTTCTTTGCATAATTATAACTATTGATCATTATCTCTAAAGGTTTTATATTTGTTTTCTTGCGCCTAATTACTGCAAAGCTATTTTTTGCGGAGGACTTGCCTATTGTAAAAAGTTTTTGGTCAAACTTTGAATCTATTTTCATAATATAATTTGAATGAGAATCATGAGTTTTTATTATTATTTCCAGGGGCTTTGTCTTAAGAGATGCTACCACAAAACGCCCAAGCATTCCAAGATTATTTATCCCTTCATCTTTATCAGAATTATATATGTTCATTAACAAGCTTTTTAGATCATCTTTTGAAGCTATGCCTGGTCCGTCAAAATTAACTTCAGTCATATCTTTTTCATCAATTATGTCAATTCTTGAAGTATTATTTGCAAGAGCAAATCCTATAATCTCTTTAAGATACTGGTCAGGGTCGAGGGAAAGATTGCTGATGCTTTTTTTAACCATTTCCTTTGAATCTAATGTAAATGGAATGCCCTCTATTAATTTTTTATTCATTTTCAGCAGCCTCTTTTCTAATAGTTCTGAAATACTTTTTATTTTCAGACCTCTTTTCTAATAATCCTGCAATACCTTTTAGCTGCAGGTATTTTTGTTCAGGCAAATATTCTTTTGCTATTTGCAGTAATGCACTGTATTCATGTTTAGGCTCTCTAAATAGTCTAGATATTGAATATCTCCCAATATTTTCTTCACAAGTCAATTTAAAACCTTTATTCAATTCAACAAAAAAACCTTCAAAATTTAAATAATTTCCAAACTCTTCGTTAATAACTTCCATATTATTCTTAATCTCGTCGCTTTTTGCACTATAAATCAATTTATGGTAATCATAGATAATATCATCCTTAACCATTATATATTGCATGAATGCATGAAGCCTTGTCATGTTATCAATAGATGATTCACTATTAATCATCTCTTTAGTTATTGTGATAAGATCAAGTTTTTCCCTGATCAGAAGAGAATCATACTCATATTCTGCAATGCTATGCATGCTTTTTTCAAGATATGATAGAATCTTTTTGGAATTGTTTCCAGCCATGCTCTCCTTTGAAACAGATTCAAGTTCAGAATTGTAATTTTTTATCATCCATTCTTCAAATTCATTACTTGCTGTTATCTCTTTGCTTAAGATTTTCTTTATAATTCCATTTCTCTCAGTTTCGCTTAGCAGAGGAAAATGCTGCTTAAATGAGTCTTCACCTTTGCTAAATGAGTCAATTGTATCTTCTAAATAAGATAAATGTACAGCATTAAGAACATCTTTTTCTATATCTACTGATGACATATGTAATAATTTATCTTTAAGAATATTACTTATTTCCAAAATATCATAATATATAACTAACCTGGATTTTTCATACAATCTTGATTTTTTATATAAATCCTTTTTTTTTGTATTTATAACCAGTCTTCGATAGTCCTTATGAGCATATGAATTAGAATATTTCAAAGAGAATAATGGTGATAAAAAACCTTTATCTTTTACTTTTATCTCTATTATATTCTTAAAGTATGGTCCAAATTCGGAAAGTTTATCATTTGAAAGAATGAGTTTCTTAAGAGCAAGAATATATTCCTGTGTACTTGTATCCAGATTTTCACTTATTTTATCACTTATTTTTTTTTCTGTTTTAGTTTTCTTTAGTATCTTTTTTGAGAATATATCTGATAAACGATTATAAACTCTTCCATAAGATTCAAGGCATTTCTTAATCCATGGCTGTTCCAGAACTTTAGAGTCATTTTCTGAAATTTTCTTACTTACAGCTTTAACTCCACTTACTCCTGCGCAAATACCCACAGCACCAGAAGTTGCTATTGCACCGTAATGCCAGTGTTCAATTACATAAGGAGCAATAAAGATTGTTCCAAAATAAGAGCCTGCTAAAACTGCAGAAGATAATGCAGCATATGCAGTTCCTTTAGTTGCTTTTCTTGAGATTTTAATAAGAGATTCAAGTTTCTGCTCCTGATTTTCAGAATTATATTTTTTAATTCTCTCGTCAATCCTGATTATATCGGAATTAAATCCAAATAATTTTTCAATAAGATTTGCTTCAATGTCTGATTCAAGAGAAATAATCACTTTTTTCTTATCATTAAGCAAAGGATGGTTTTTTCTGAGTGTTTTCATGGTAGTATATAACTTAGCATCCTGTTTCTTAAGAATATCAGAGACCTCTGAGATTGTATATTCATTTCCGTCAATATCTGAAAAAAGTTTTGTCTGTTTTAGAGATCCATGATCTTTCCAGGACATATTCTGGTGTAAAAATACAGTTATAAAGTTTCTTAGTTCGTATTTGCCATGAGGTTCTATTCTGCTCATATTCTTAAGAATATCTTGATAAAACATATCTCTAGCTATATTCACTTTACGGTTAAGGGAATTAAAATAATCATCATGCAGAATCTGATCTCCGGACATGTTCATTTTAATTTCAGGAGCATCCACAGCAATATCCATAGCTAATTGAGAAGAAATAAACTCTCTATTATGCCCCTGAAACAAGGAAAGAAATGCGCTGTTTCGAAGATATATTGTCTTTTTATAACTATTTAAATGATTTCCTCTAGGCATGGAAATAAGAATGTTGATATCCTTGTCAAATTCATATTTGCACTCATAGACAGTATCAGGAAATGTAAATCCCTGATTGATTTTTTCTTTGTTAAGATATACAGGGATCTCTGAGAACCAGCAAATCGCTTTTAATTTATTGACTATCTCTTGCTTTTTTATTGTAGTCTCAGAATTCAATACTTTATCCAAGTCAGGGGTATAATTTTGAAAATGGCTTCTCGCATAGTTTGCCCAATCCAGAGTTTTACCAAATATATCTCCTAGGCTACCTGATACTGAAGTGGTCTTTGCATAGTTGTAACTCTTAACAGTTGCCTCTAACGGATTTATATGTTTTCTTTTTGATTTAACTATTGTAAAGCTGTTTCTTGTGCCTGGCTTGTCTATTGTAAAAAGTTTTTGGTCAAGCTTTGAATCTATTTTCATAATATAATTTGAATGATTATCATGAGTCTTTATTATTACTTCAAGAGGCTTTGTCTTAAGAGATGCTACCACAGAACGCCCAAGCATCCCAAGATTATTTATCCCCCCATTTTCATCAGAATTATATATGTTCATTAACAAGCTTTTTAGATCATCTTTTGAAGCTATGCCTGATCCATCAAAATTAACTTCAGTAATATCTTTTTTATTAATTATGTCAATTCTTGAAGCATTATTTGCAAAAGCAAATCTTGTAATCTCTTTAAGATACTGGTAAGGGTCAAGGGAAAGATTACTGATGCTTTTTTCAATCATTTCCTTTGAATCTAATGTAAATGGAATGCCATCTATTAATTTTTTATTCATTTTCTCCCATATTGACCACTCCTGGATGCATCACTTAAATCAATTGGAATTCCAAAGGTTAAAGAATCTGTCCAATTTGAGGGTCTTAAACCAGGGAAGTTATTTTTGATATGATCTTTCAAAAAAAGAAAAGCAAGGTTTGAAGTATGCTTCTCCCTATGATGGTAAATTGTAATCATTTTCTGGACATATTTTGAATCAAGATTGATAGCAAAATCATATCTTGGTTTAAATGTCCAAAAATCCCTTGTTTTAAGCATTATTTTTTTAGTGAAGTGTTTTATGGATTTTTCAATTGCAATCTTTCCAAACTGGTCTATCAGTACAATATCATTATCCCTTTGATATTTATTCAATTTTGTATTGTTTGTAAAATATATTTCATTTATAGATGATTTATATGTTTTTTTCAGCATCTTTGAAATTCCTTTAAGGAATTTCTCTTCTCTTTCTTCTATAACAGATATATCTTCGAGCCTGCATGGCACAGTATATTTTCTAGCCGCAGATTCTGTTGATCCAAGTATTTTAATAATCTGAGTTAAAGGATTAATATGATATTCTCTATAACATAAAGCCAGCTTATTCTGTTTTCTTAATAATTCTGCAAGTTTAATATCCTCATCTCCAACTCTTAACACTGTTTTTCCTTTAGCAAAAATGTCTGTAAGTTCGCCAAATGAAATATTTCCGTTGATAGTAGGTATTATCTTAAAATCATATACTTCTGAAGGAAGTTCTGACCTGATTTTTTCTGCAATATTTTTCCCGCTAAGAACCCTACCAATAAATGGCAGATTTGATCTATCTTTATTTCCCGCCACTTTAAGACTCAATTCTTTAATATATGAGCTGACAAAATTCCAGCAAAGCTCAACTTCGTTTCTAGCATTAGCATACTGCTTATTATGCTCTGATCTTTTTCTTGAATATTCATAAAACTCTTTTTCATATTCATCTATTTTAGTATTAAATGATTCTGCCTCCTGTTTTGTGATTAAATCCATGATTACCTTTCTGGCTAATATCCCTCTGATTTTCTGAATCCCCCTAGGATTGTTGAGACTATATCTCCTAAAATTTGTTTCTATTTCAATCTCTGGACATCGCTCTGTGAATTGAGGGATTGGATTCTTATTATAATAATCTATCCTCTCAAGCGCATTAACAAAAAGGTGCTTAATCTCTTTTTCAATAAAGTTTATTATCTGTCTAAAATTCTTGTTTTTATCAATAGAATCCCTTGAAAAAGTATGCTTAAAATTCTGGCTTGATACTAAAGCAGATATATTTTCCCATCTAGAGAATGGATTAGATTCTGCTTCTTCAAGCAGGAGCCTGTTATTATAAAACTCATAAAATGGCTTTTCTGTTACTGCTATAACAAACTCAAGACCGTCATAGGACTTGTATAATTTTATTTTAGAATCAATGTCAAATTCCTCATTTATGTACTCTTTTTCCACATATATTGGTGTCCTTGACCTCTTGCAGGCGTATTTCATTTTATTTTTTGCTTTGAATTTGAAATTATTAACTTCATCTTTTTTCATTATTTTTGTCAGTATTACTTTTGTGCCTTTTCTCTCTTCTATATCTTCCATACAATAACCAGGTTTGTCTTTTATGTCTTTAAGGTAAAGTGACCATGCTTCTTTTTTCTTTTTCTTTTTATTCATACGGCAGGATTCTGTATAAAACTCATCAAGATCAAGAGCGAATACCGATGCAATTCCAATTCCGTATTTGCCTATCTTACGCTTATTTTTCCATTTGCTTGATTTAAAAAGCTTTAGAAAATATTCATCTCTTTCAAAGGTAGTCATTCCGCATCCATAATCTTCAAAGATCATATCCAGCTTTACTTCATCATCATTTTCTGACGGCCTTTCATTATAACAAACATCAATCTGAGGTGTATCAGAATCAATACAGTTTTGCAGAATTTCCCTGAATGAATCTTCAGCTTCATTGAATTGTTTTGAAAGCTGAGAAATTATATTTTCAATATTCTTTTTAATAAATTCCCTGCTGAACTCATCATCCTTAAACATATCAATTTTTTCAGAATCCTGAATATCTTCTTTATAATCCCGGAAACTTTTTTTATTTTTCTTAAACCACGATTTCATCTTATCCTCTTGCCTGGTCTTCTCTTATCTTAATTATATCATGCAGGGGAACCTTTTCTGCAATTTGTTCAGATATCTTCTCATCTGCAATATACTTATGCGATATCTCTATAAAAGGATTCATAATCATCTTTATCCTATCAACCTTCTCTTCAGATTCATAATCATCAGGGTCATAATATTCTGTTGAACAATCCTTATGAACAGATAATATAAATGAAGAAGAATCTGCTGCAATAGAGGCCATATTGTGATTTTGAGGGTCTATCCTGGAGAATGCTTGTGAATCAATTGTGATTGGAGAATATAATGGTCCTAATATAGTTCTTTCTGATTTTCTGACAAGAAGATCGCCATCTTTTGAAAGCTCATAGAACAGGATGTTTGATTCCTTTGAAAACAGGAGTTTCATCTTTTCTGATATATCTTTGCTAATTACTGCTATATCATAATTTTGTTTTTTGAATCTCTTTTGTCTTAAAATCTTTGGAGTATCATAAATCTCAAGATTATACCCTACAAAAGCATTTAATATCAAGCTAAACCCAAACATATCAACCCCTATAAGGCTGGGTTTGCCCTCTTCAATAATCCTTGCATTGATGCTTATATCATGATAAGAACTATTTTTAACAAGTTTCATATAATAATTGTATCTTGCAAGGCTTTTCATATTTTCATCAAAAAGATTTCCTGCTTTTTCATTGAAATTCTCAAGCGCAAGAGAATCAATCCCAGAAATTAGATTCTCTTTTATTCTGTCAGGAGAATAATTCTGCTTTATCTTCCTGTTTACTAAATCCTGATCAGCACTAATCTTCATAAATTCATATTTCATAGGAAAACCTGATCTTAGATCAAATGTAATTGCATTAGACAAGCCCATCATAGTCCTTGTATAAAAGAGGTCTATATTCTCAATTATCTTTACTGCAGAAGTATGATTATTTTTTGAATTATCTCTTAAACAGCTGAATAAGCGTGAGGTTTCATCAAAATGGAATGCATTGTATGCAGGATCTTTTACTTTTGCATAATACTCTTCAATTTTGAAATCAGGATGTTGCATAAGCCAGACCTCTATTAATTATCCTTATTATATCCAATCATATTTGACTGGTCATTATTTGTTCCGGATATGGCTTTTTGATATTTTCTTAATTGACCGCTATTTTTTAAGTATTTAAGGGATTGGTTGTTGCTTTCCTCAACTTTACCTAATGATGATCCTCTGTAAACAAATTTAGGGACAAGGTTATTGCTTTCTTCTGTAAGTGTCTCTGCATGCTTGGCAGTTTTTTCAAGTATATCATTGAAGTTCTCAATTAGATTTGTGGAAATAGTTGATGCTTCAATAATTAACCCTTCCATTGTTGTTATTAATTTTGTAGAAAGTTTACCTGTTGCTGTATTCTCTATTAGGTCATTTGTTGCATTATACATATTCTTGCCTTGAATAAGATAAATACCAATTGTCTTTAATTGGGTTTTAGTGCCATCTCTAAGATTTACAAGTCTTTCTTCCATTTCTCTATATTCAGGTATTGTGTATTCCATATCTTCAATTTCCATGTCAATTTGTTCAATGTTTTGGTATGCAACCATTGAACTTGAATCAAGTTTGAGGGTGTCAATTGAATCAAAATTATCTGCATGATACTGTTCAAGGAGGGTATCAATAAGTTCATATTTTTTTTGTTTAATCTTTTCAAACCTTGAATTTAATTTTATCTTTTTGTCTTTTATATCAATTAATTTCTTACCATAATCATTATAATTTGTTCTGATTGTATCTTTAATCGATTTTATTCCATTATCACCATCTATCATATCATATATCTCTTGACTCACTTTTATCAATAAATTAAACTGCTCCTCAAGACCTGCACTTACTGAGCCTGCATGAGTAATCATATTTTTTGTCTGCTTTACTCCAGGCACTTTGGAAAGAGCAGTTCCAAGTAATTTTCCTGTAGCATTAAATTTATTCATAAATCCCTGTTTGTTTCCAATATCTTTAAAGCCTACTACTACTGAAGATGATGCTTCATTCTGTAATCTCATCCTTTTAGAAATTGCAGTATAATCTTTCTTGAGCTTTTCAAAAAGAGCAAGGACTCTTTGTGAAAAGCTC
>JAYEPB010000113.1:0-9667 GCA_034723595.1 Nanobdellota archaeon | reverse complement strand
TAATAACAATCGACCATGCGAGTTCTATCAAAATAGGTGACACATGGTCATTCAATGTAGATGATGCAGAAATAACCACAGAAACATATCAAATAGGCTCTGCTGATGAAGTTACAGTAGGAGACATCACATTCAATAATGTAAAAAACAGCACATTCTCAATAATACCAAATGGAGTAATAGTTTATCCAGAAGAAATACTTCAAATCATTGACAGCAATGGTGCAGAACTGATATTCCGACCTAACGAAAATTCAAAAATTTCAATAAAAGAAACTATACCTTCAATTTACCAAATATCAAACGGAACATTATCATTTCAAAATGAATCTTTTTTATCAAATAATACTGCAACTATTGATGTTCACCCATTCACAGGATTCGGCTGCATAAACATTGAGCCGACAGGCACATATTATAAGACATACAATGACATAAGAAAAGATTTTGCCATGCATGTCTATCAGGAATCATACAAACTATGCCTCAAGAAAACCACAAGCAACACTAATCCAATCCCAACAACCGAACAAAATTACGGATTAATGGACTTCACAACAAATACATTATACCTTAACGGAAAGATCCAATACTTACGTTACCCATTTGCAGAAAGCATAACTGAAGCAAATTTCAAAAATGTATATGACGGACAGAAGTCAGATACAAAGACAATTATCAATCTGGACACAGCATCATTATCAATAACAAATATCTCCATTTCTCAATCAATCGGACTTTGCTCAATATCAAATCCTGCTGAATACATAACACTGGCAGAAGAAGATACAACCACCTGGGTAAGTCTCTCACACAAAGAGATAAAATCAATAAATATTGCGCAACATTACATCAACGCTTTACTGATGACAAATATACTCGGGACAGGATTGCATGAGATACACCCTTACAGCCCTCAGTTCATAAATAATTACATCCAGGGCTTGATTAAAGAAGAAAACAAGATTTATGGTGTGATATGAAAAAAGCGCAAATAAGCATGTTCATAATAATTGGCATAATTCTGGTAATTATAGTTGCATTTGCCTACACATTTATTTCCTCATTAAATCCATCATCAAAACAAGACTCTGGAAATGTGCATTCTTTTGTGCAGGGATGTCTGGTGAAGTCTGGAGGGGATGCAGTGCATATTGTCACATTAAGAGGTGGATATCTAAACCCTGTGCAGACAATCACAATCAGCAGCAGAGATATAACTCTTCTTAATTCTGGAAACACAAATCTTGTTCCTGATATGGATTTTGTCAAGTTACAGATTGAATCCAAATCAGAAGAACTTTTCACAGAGTGCATAGATGATTTCAGTGCATTCCAGGGCAGGTTTGAAACTGGCATCTCCAAGATAACTGTAGATATCTATGCAGACAGCATAAGCTTGATGCTTGATTATCCTATCACAATCTCGCACCAAGACACTATGAAGACCTACAATAAATTTGTTGCAACAATAGACAGCATAAATCTGCCATCAGTTTTTGCAGCAGCAGAACATACTGTAAATGACCTGATTGCCAGAAAGATGTATAATCTTACTCTTCTAAAATCATTGGGAATACAGACAAAAGCAATAGATTACAAAGATGCAACAATATTTGATTTCAATGACAATGGCATTTTGCATCTTGTGTATGCTGTCAAATAAAGAGCTATCTTTTTCTGTATCCAAACTTTTTATCATACCTCTTATGGTCTATGACATCAAGAACAAATGCAATAATCTCTATTTCACTTTTTCCGTCTGTGAGCGTATAGAGCATACGCCAGAATCCTGGCAGTTCCACCCTAAATAGATTAGTTATCCCATATTTTTTCTTATAGAGGACTTTGATTAACCCCTCTTTTGATGAATTAATCAAAGTAATCTATCAGAGTTTTGAACAAATTAATAGGTTATTCAAAACTCTCTATACATATATCTCATTTTGCAGCAACTCTTTATAAGTTTCAAAGCACATGAATAAAAAGTGTAAACCTAATTCAAGATAGTGTATTCACACTCAAAAAGAAAAGTTATTTAAATACTTATAAATATATAAATCATTATGCCCAAAGAAGATTTGATTTTCAAATATAAAAAATATTTGGAGAAAGCATTTTTAGATGAAAAGTTAATTAAGATAGGTGAGTGTTCTAATTCGGATAACTCCTGGTATAATGTTAAAGCATTGCAATTCATGTCAGGAATGGCACAATTTGGTATCGATGAAAAAAATGTAGATATACTAAAATTCACTAAGGAATTATTCTTTTTTGCCATATCTAAACAACATGATGATGGGTATTATTTTAGTGAAAAGTATTCTGGGGATCATCAAAAAATGCGTACAAATGTAATCTTCATTAATATTGAATTATTCAATACTTTTGAATTGCTTGAAGATACTCTTACTGAAGAAGAAAAAGAAGTTTTCTTTGCAAGTGTAAACAAATCTACTAAATACATAAAATCCTATCTTAGACCTACTTCAGAATTAAACCAGAACATTGCAGGCTTGCTTTATTTCTTATTTTGCAAAAAATATAATTTACATGGTATGGAAGAAGTAGATTTCCAAAAAAGATTAATACAAAATTTGCAAACAGAATCTGGCTACTGGGGAGAAAAAAAAGAAGCATTAGGTTTTGATGCATTATATGGAACATTAAGTCTAGCTTATTTAGCAAGAGCATGTGATTTAGATGAATCACTCAAAGAGAATTTGATTAAAGGTGTCAGTTTCGTATCCCATTTCATCAAAGATGGGGAAGTTGATCTTTCATTTTCTAAACGATGGATTCCAAAAACACCTCAAGGGCATCGATTTTTTGTGTATGGCTTGACCAAAGGGGGGGTATGACTGAAGAATATATTTCAAAATGTTTGAATGAACCTGAACTAAAAGAATCATATTATATATTACGAAGCTTAAAACATCTTAATACTAATAAAAATCAAATCTCTAAAAAATCTTCTCAATCCTTTGATAGAATTCATATCAAAACCAATGATAATATGCAATTGGTTCTTTCAAGCCAGCCAGGACGAATAAGCGGGGGTGAACCATGCAGCCTATATCATAAAGAAAAAGGATGGTTAATCCAGCAGCCTATTATTGGAAAAAACGAATTACCCAAATATTGCTCACAAGTGAGAATTTACTTCAATAATAAAGTATATTCTTCTTATCTTGACCATCATGCTATCTTGGGAGATTCCAAATGTGTGAATGTATTGCGTGAAGAAGATGTGAATTTGGCGGAATTTCCGTTTGGATATTATCAGATAGAAATTTCAGCATCCAATATAATACTGCAAAGGGAATATTGTCTGGAAAATGATTCATTGGTGATTCATGGTGAATTATTTTTTGATGAGGATATAGATAAGATAGAATTAATAATTCCCTTATTGAATGGCGAGATAGAATGCGGATATGAAACTAAGACTAAAGAAATTGAAAGCCCTTATGGTCAGCTCAAAGTAAAGATTATGACAATTCCTTTTTCTAAAAAAAAGGGTTCTTTTCACATAAAAATTTTTTAATTTCTTCTGATAAAAATGAATTACCTAGAAAAAAGAGTTGAGTAATGTGAAAGAGTATTCTGATTAAATTCCTCTACAACACGTTTATGCCCATTTCTGCCCATTTGACACCTCCTGTCAGGATTTTCTTGTGATTTGAGAATTCTTTTCAGCAATATTTATATATGATTAACATCAAAGATTAAAGATATGATTCCAGCAGACGAGATATATCACATTCTTCAAGACCTTAAGAAGTTAAGGCAGGAGAGAGGGTACACCAAAAGTGAATTTGTTGGTGTTAATAAGAAGATTCTTGCTCTTGCAAAGGATTACCATTGGCGCAAGGATGAACTTATTGGACTGATTGAAGAAAAAGAGAGGTTTTTTGATTATGAGATTGTTCATAAAGAGATTAAGATTATGAAGTCTCTTTTGAAATTCATTAGTAAGCTGTTGAAGAAGAAAGAGTTTGTTGCAGAATTGGCTGATATTGAGCAGTTTAAGAAGGCGATAAGGTTTAACGAGTTGAAGTTGAAGGCTTTGGATGGTCGGAATAAGGAGTGTTTGAAAACGAAGAAGGTTTTTGAGAAGATTATTAAGATGAAAAACGGTGAATTTGAGAAATATTTGAGTGAGTGGGATTCTGCGCAAGCAAAGGTTGCTTATGTTGACAGGCTGGAAGATGGTTTGGAAAAGAAGGTTATGGTTGAACAGGCTCGGAAGTTTCCTGAATCTGTGAAGAGGAAAAGCGGTGTGTGGAAGACTGCTTCAGCTTATGCGGTTGCTGCTATGATTGGGTTTGGTGCTATCACTGCTGATTATAGTAAAAGCGAAGGGATTTCGTTTGGTGGTGGAAATGTTTATGCGCAGGAGGTTGTGCATGATTTGGCGTTTTATGAGGAGTTGGCACAAAAAACAGAAGATGAATTATTCCCTAAAAAAGCTTATGGAAAAGTTATTGAATTATTAAAACCTTATGCACAAGATAAGGAAAATAAAAGTGCGTTATTTTATAATAATTTAGGTGTAGCATATAAAAGAAAAAAACAATTTAATAAATCATTAAAATTACTATTAAAGGGTTTTGAATTAGATAATAAACATACACATATTTCATGGAATTTGGGGCAGTGCTATTATCACCTTAAAGATTATAAAAATTCAAAGAAATTTTTTCAACTCTATATAGACAATAAGGGTAAACAATTAAAAACAGCTAAAGATTGGGTGAAATGGTTAGATAAAAGGATTTAAAATGGAACCAAAATTATTGAATATTGTTAAATTAAGTAGTTTAATATCTATAATTCTTATATTATTGATTAATATTTCATTAGGGGTCGAGGATGGAGGAGGTCCACCACCAGACGATACCACAACATCCTCCCAAGAAGACTACAAAACCACCATCCAGAACAATCCTACATCTGCCACCAAACAAGATATGGCACAATACCCAGAGACTACCAAACAGTATTGGGATAAATTCTCAGACAGCCAGAAAGATGACCTCTACGAAGATCACATGGACAAATTCGAAGACAAGTTCGCAGAATATTGGATTGAAAAAAGAGGGCTTTATATCAATCCCCGCAATGGGCAGTATAATAAATATCACAAAAGCATAACTTATCCTGATGGAACAGAAATTCTTCTGGATACTATGCAAAACAATCACATTGAACCGAAGGATAACGGAGTTCTAATCGACGGAAATAAATACACAAACGCTAAAAACCTCCAGGGCAACCCAGACAGCTCCATCTCAGTTCAATCTGCTGATCTAATCCAGTCAGACAATGTGGACTTCATTAATCTCTCCAATTCAAATATCAAGACAGATGATTCTTATGCAACCATCATAACAAATGAAAGCATTCGCATAACAACTGATTCAGTAGTTTATGTTGACCCAATCAACACAGCTATAATCACAGTCTCAAAGACTCCTGAAATCAATTCATACTATACCAGCGATGAGAGAGGCTTTATCAAAGTAGATGAGCAATACACAAGATTCAATATCACAAGTGCCATATTAACATACAAAGATGAAACAGCGACTGCAAACAGTACAATATCCTTATTAGTAAACAAAGACAAAGGATTTGGCTGCATGGACATATCTCCGATTGGATCTTATTATAAGAGTTATCCTGATGATTACAGGAAGAATTTCCTCATTTATGTTTATCTTGATGAGTTTAATTTATGCTTCAGGAAAACAAGATTTGATAAATTTGGAGAATTGCAGAACAAATCTGGTTTGGTTGATCACATCACAAATGAAATCAAACTAAACGGAAAAGCAAAGTACAAGCGCTTTCCTTTTAGTGAATCTGGAATCACAGAAGCTTATACAAAGAATGTTTTAGATTGTATAGATGATTGTTCAGCCCTAATTCAACTAGATACTAACAACCTATACATAAAAGAACTAAGTGTAAACAGCAAGCAGGCAATAGTCAACCCCACCCAATACATCACCATCCATGAATATCCTTCTGCAAGTTATTTCAACTTAACAAATTACAAATCAAACAACATCATATTAAGATACACTAACCTTTTCTCAGGATTCACAGCAACTATCGAGAATAACATATACAAGCACAAGAACCTCCATATCCATCCATATAATAAAGAAACATTGCTTGCTTTCACAACCGAATATAATCAGCTGATAGAGGAACTCTCATGAGAAAAGGACAGATATCAACATTCATAATACTTGGGCTGGTAATTCTTATGGTATTCTGTTTTACATTTTATTTTGCATATAAATTTCATTTTTATTATGAAAACATTGAAGACTTCGATAATGTAAAGAATTTTCTTGATTCATGCATCTCAGATAATATTGAGAAAGAGATAAGGTTATTAGCTTTAAAGGGATTTGATGCAAACCCCCATTATATTGCAGATATCAAAAATGCCAATATCACTTTGCTTAAAAAGAGCAGTTTAAATCTT
The DNA here is from genome assembly GCA_034723595.1 of Nanobdellota archaeon. Classification (GTDB taxonomy): domain Archaea; phylum Nanobdellota; class Nanobdellia; order Woesearchaeales; family JAGLGH01; genus JAGLGH01. Next base: position 3,165 of record JAYEPB010000113.1, on the reverse strand, counting down.
GTTCCATCCATTGAAAGCATTGAAAAACAGCTTGAGGATTCGTTAAAAAACAGGTATTCAAAGTGCATCTCAGATTCTTATAATCAATTTAGGGGAATAAAGATAGAAGATAAAAATTCTGTATTTAAAATATCAATAAATGATAATGATATATTAGCAGAAGCAAAACTTTCAACAAAAATATCCAAAGGAGGAGGTTCAACAAAGTATAAACAATTCATATCCCATAAAGATATCAGGCTTGGATATATAGTTTCATTAATAAATGCCAGTATTTACCAAATGATTGAAAAAGGTTATGATATTGAAAAATTAGAATTAATAAGAGAGGATCTTGAAGTCAATATTACAAGATATAACTCTGGAAATATTTTCAGGGTAATTGACCCAAATTCAAATTTAAACGGAAAACCTCTGCAAATAATTTATGCAGTTGAATAAAAATGAAAAAAATACTATTGCTTTTATTTATTATACTGTTGTCAAACAGCGGATTAGGCAAGGAATGCTTAACAGTTTCTGAAGGATTAAAAATAGATGATAATACGCTTCTCTGCAGGGATACTTATTTCATCACCACCTCAATTGAAATAATAAAAGATAACATAACTATTGACTGCAACAATGCAGAGATTATAGGAAATAAAGAGAATGCAGGAATAAAGATAGAATCAAGAGAAGGATTAATTGTTAAAAATTGCAATATCTCAAATTTTGAGACAGGCATATCAATCAAGGATTCAAAAGGAATAGAGCTAATCAACAATATTATCTCAAATAATATCAATGGTGTATTTATTATAAACTCACAGAATTATTCACTTGAAGAAAACATTTACCTAAATAATATAAAAGATGTTTTTAATGTTTCTTATGCAACAGAAAAAGAACCAATACAACAGCCAGAACAACAGATCATCACAGAATTCCAGATTCAGCTTGAGCATGAATCAAATCAGTTGTTCAGCGAATTAAAGCAGAGCTTTGAGAAATACATCAATACCTCAAACGATAATATCCTCATAAACCGAACAATCATTTACAATGCCACTGACAACTCCACAACAATCAGGATTTCCATTACCCCCAAAATCACAGCAATAAACTATAGCTATTATGAAAAAATACCCAAATGCATGGCAATATATGCAAAAGAGATTGTCTTTAAAGACACAAATTATGAAGTAATTGTAGACGATCCTGTCATAAGGTGGAATTTTGCTGAACCCTTGGTGCAGGAAGAGATAATATCATACAAAATAAAAAAGATGCTCTCAGAAGACTGCAAAAAGCTTCTTAAAGGATTCGGGTTTGCAACAGAATTTAAAGAAGAAAAAGGTTATACTTCTATTATCCTCGGCATTCTTATTACGATCAGCACTATTGCAGTAGTTCTTTATGTGAGAAGAATTAAGAAATAGAACTCTTATTTTTTTAATTCTTTTATTGTTATTCCTGTATATGCTGCTAAAGCTATGATATAAAACAGCATTATTATACTAAAGAATACAAATAATTGCAAGGCAATTAAATACTTGCCATTCTGGATGACAGTGGTTATTGCAGATATAAAGTAATTTGCATTGCTTATGAAATAAATATATGCATATGATGCAACAATCAAATTGACTATAGCTAAAGAAAAAGCAACAAAATATTTTTTTACGGATGATATTCTTGACAGGATGACTACAAGAGCAAATACTATTAATGCTGCAATTATTGCAATTTCCTGATTCTGGATTCCTGATGTCTGTATGTCTACTCCCACAATGTTTTTATCACTGAATTTAGTCATCCTGAATACTGGTGAAACAATAAGCGCTGTTACAGAGCAAAGAAATATTCCTAGTTTCATTGCAGAGATTTTGATTTTTTTCTTCTTGAAAAAACTGTACCACACAAATGCAGGAAGAAAGAGAAGAAGCATTATTCCGATTATATTAAAGATATATGCCAATATTACAAATGCCTTGCTTATGATTCCTGCTGCATTCTGAAGATTGTTAGCCAATAGTGCATAGATATTCTGGTGCGTAGCAGGGTCAAGATACCCAAAATATACAGGCTTAAAAAATCCAGTAATAAAAGGAAGAATAAAAGTTGCCAGATCTATAAGCAGATGAAGCGTAAGAATGCCTGATACTGCAATAAATATGGTCTTTTTTTGATTAAAAAGGGATATAAATCTTTTATAGAAATCTTCTCCAAAGTTGCCAATTTTATATATGATTTTTTCGAGATTATATTTTTTATGTCTCCTTATTATATAAAATAAATATCCTGTTATCAAAAGCATAATCAGAGGAGCATCTGCTGCAATTGCCAGCCATTCTATCATATATTCAAATAATACTATGAAAAAAGACAAAAGGACTATAAAAATTGTTATGCTTCTTATGCCCATGCCTCCTAATTGTTTTGGAGGCTTTCCAGATTCCTGGATTATACCCAAAAGGCTTTGCTTTCTTATGCCAAATTTTCTAGCCATATGGACTGAAAGCAAAAGCAATATCAATCCGCCTGCCATAAATGTAAATTCTTCAATAATGCTGGAATGCAGGCTGATAAATTCAAAAAATCTCTGGAAAAGCATACTTTTCTCTGCAAGAAGATCGACAGATGCAGTAAACTTTCTAAATGCCAGCAAAATATAAGATATTATAATCAAGGTATTTATATCCTGACTCGACTTCCCAAAAAGGATTTTTGAAATATCCAGGCTATAGAAAAGATATGCCACCAGGGTCCATGATGTTATCTTTTTTATGTAATCTATGTCTCCCGGTAGAAAGCCTGCAAAATCAAATACATTCAAAAGAATGATAATCATAAGAAATGTATCTTCTATCAGATGCCTGATGCTTTTTCTCATAATGTATTCTCAGACCTTGTAATATTTATAGGTTTCTATTGCGAATTTCATCTTAAAGCTAGGATGGCAACTTTCTGTTCATGGGAAATGTAAGCAATCCAATTAAACAATTTCTGATTAATATTATAACCAATAAAACTTATTTTTCTACAAATCTAAACCTAACAAAGAGATTGACTTGAAAAAATAACTTGCCTCCTCGCTGAGAAAATAACCCTGTTAATGATTACACTCAAGAGAGGTAGTAAAAACAGAGGATTATTGAGGATTAAAAATAATAACATTTAAAT
>JAYEPB010000112.1:0-2215 GCA_034723595.1 Nanobdellota archaeon | reverse complement strand
CTTTTTTCAATATCCATGAGTTTCACCAAGATGCATTAATAGGTGGTAGTTATTATATTTTTCTTTTTTTGTGTTTTTTTACAGCAAATAAGCAAAACATTTAAATAGTAAATATTTTATCTGAATGGTAAGGAAAAATTAATATAATCGAATGATAATCAAATAACATTCGCTAATGAGGGGTTATTCAAATGACTGAGGAAGAAGAAAAAAAATTCTCAAAACAACTAATAGGAAAAACTGTTGTGAGCAAGACTGGAAAAAGGTTTGGGGAAGTAGGAGATATAGTATTTGAAACAAGAAGCGGAGAGCTTATCCATCTAGTGCTTGTGAACCCAACACAATATACTGAAAAGCTTGAATTAGAAAAGGATAAGCAGGGAAACAATATACTTATTCCTTTTAGTGCAGTAATGGCTATTGGAGATTTTATGGTTATTGCTGAAGAAGATATTGTGTAAAACAAAAAACTTTTGAACAAGTCTTTGACTTGTGCAAACTTTTTTTAGTGATTTATTTGGATTTTTAGTAGTAAGTTATTTAAACATGCTTTGTTTTCTTTTGAATTATGAATCATACAATATGGACTGAGAAGTATAGACCTAGTAAGTTTTCTGAAATAAAAGGGCAAAAAGAGATAGTTAATAGAGTTGAGGCTTTTGTGCAGCAGAAAAATATGCCTCATCTCATGTTTGCAGGACCAGCAGGCATAGGAAAGACTACCTTATCATTGGTTGTTGCAAAGCAAATGTTTGGTGAATCCTGGCGAAATAGTTTTCTTGAGTTAAATGCAAGTGATGAGAGAGGCATAGATGTAATAAGGACTAAGGTAAAAGATTTTGCGAGGACAAAGGCAATAGGTGGAGTGCCTTTTAAAATTATATATCTTGATGAATGCGATGCTTTGACAAAAGAGGCGCAGCAGGCGCTTAGGAGGACAATGGAGAATTATACACAAACTACCAGATTTATCCTTTCGTGCAATTATTCGAGCAAAATTATTGACCCAATCCAGAGCAGGTGCGTAGTGTTCAGGTTTAAGCTTCTTAAAAAAGAAGAAATATTTTCACTTATAGATATGATAGCAAATGAAGAAGGACTTAAGATAACAGAAAAAGGCAAAGAAGCGTTGTATGAGATATGCGAAGGTGATTGCAGGCGTATGGAAAATATCCTGCAAAGCTGTTCAGCAATAGATAAGGATATAACTGAAGAATTAGCATATTCTTTAGCTTCAGTAGCCAGGCCCAAAGAGATAAAAGAGATTCTTGATCTCGCAGTGCAGAATAAGTTTATAGATGCAAGAAAAAAGCTTTTGGATACAATGCTTAATTATGGTTTGTCAGGCATTGATGTTATTAAACAGATATATAAGGAAATCCTAAGCATTGATATTGATAATCGAAGCAAGATGCAGATTATATCTGATTGCGGAGAGGTTGAATTCAGAATGACTGAGGGAAGCGATGAATACCTTCAGTTGGAGTGCCTTCTCAGTAAAGTATGTCTTGCAGGCAGCAAAAAAGAATAAGGATTTTACAGGAAATAAAATCAAGCAGGGATAAATATCCTGCAAAGAGGAGAATCAAAATGCCGCAGAAGAAGAAAAAAACCAATCAGGCAGCAAAGAAAACGCAGGTAAAGGGGGCGCAAGTGAAGAAAACTCCAGCAAAGAGAATACAAGCGAAGAAAATACCAGCAAAAAAAAGGCAAGTGAAAAAAACAGTTCAGAAACCTGTGAAAAAATTAATGCCATTAAATAAGGAATTGAGTCCTGAAGAGATAATTTATTCAGTAACAAATGATAATATAATCCAGGTTTCATCAGCGCAAGATTCTGAAACCAGATCAGGATTGGCAGAGAAAGAGATGCTTAAGAAAGAAGTTGATGATTTTAAAATTCAGATAAATGAAGCTAATATTCACATTAATACTCTTACGCAAGAGGTAATGAAGAGAAATAATAATTTAAAAATTCTGTCTGATGCTTATATAGAACTTAAGGGGAAATTTGACAGCAAAAATGAGGATTTAGAAAAATTAAAATCAAACTTTTTTTTAAAAGATAATGTCCTAGAATCACTTAAGGAAGATATAGAAAAGCGAAAAAAACAGGCAATCAGGAATAATCTTAATATAGAAGCATTGTACAAGCAGCTTACAAGGACTGATTTGAAAGCAAGGGAGATTACTCTGTTGAACAATAAACTGCAGG
>JAYEPB010000111.1:0-9759 GCA_034723595.1 Nanobdellota archaeon | reverse complement strand
CATACATCAGATTGGACTAATTATAAATGTTATACTACTTCAAACTATGTAGCAAGTGGTTCAACTTGTGCTATAATTAAAAATAATTAAATATCAATACTAAAAGCCAAAACTAGAATTGCAACTATATTTTAGTTGGATTGATTTGAATTACAAAAATAGCAAAAAATAAAAAGACAATAAAAATGAAAAAAACAATAATCATCATAACCCTACTAATACTTATCCTAGCCACATCAGCATCAGCATTAAACCTGACTCTAGAAAAGACAGGAGAAACATACGCAACATCTGGTACATGGAATTACAACTTTGATTCAAGCCAGAATTCAGAATGGCACAATATCACCTGGGAAGGAACTGAACCAGCAAACACAAACATCCAATTCAAAGCAAGAACCGCTTCAACTGAAGCAGAATTAAGCAGCGCAATCTGGTCAAGCCATATTGAAACATCAGGTATAACATTAAACATTGACAACAACCAATGGATAGAAATTGAAGTTAAACTTAGCACAACAGACACTTCAGTAACCCCTACATTATATAATTTTGCAATCAATTATGCTCTAACCAATGACCCAATATGCACAAATTTCGATGGAGAAACAACAAACTTCTTAACAGAAACCAATCTATCAGAAGTAGAAGATTTGACTTTAGAAATAATCGGCAAAGGAAAGATAAGATTTGGACAATATGGAATAGATACAAAATACACAGACTTTGACACCCATGTAAAAATAGAAGACAAATCCATCTCGATAAACACATCAGCACTGGATTCAACATTCAATAACTCAGCAACACTGACATTTGAAAATGTAAACTGCGCATCGCCTTATGTATTTTATTCAGCAACAAAAACCACAAGATTAGCAATCCTCACAGAAAACAACCAGTGCTTTGCACCAAGATGCACAAACATCCAATGCACAGATTCAACATTAACAGTAACAGTCAACTCTTTTAGCGGTTATGCTGTAGAATCAGATGCAAACCTATCAATCGATGCAGACGATCCAAAATCAATAGACGAGGAAGTAAATTTCACTGCAGATTACAAGAATGTAACTACTGGCAATTTTATATCTGGAGCAACATGCACAATCTATTTTACAGATGGAAACTATCCAATGCCCGAAGGAACTGAAATATACACATACAACCGCACATTCTCAACCGAAGGCATAAAAGAATACAATGTAACATGCAGCAAGACAGGATACAGCACACTGACCGCCTTTGACAATGCTACAATAGGAATCTCAGAAATACCTGAATTCTCAACAATTACTTTAGGATTAGGATTGATTGCTGTGCTGGTTGGGTTGTTTATAATCAGAAAAAGGAGATAACGAGAAATAATCCATAATGAAAAATAGACAAAGAAATAATATGATAAATTTTAAATTAATCTTTTTTATTATTTTTATGCTGATTTACAGCAGTTTTGCTATTGCTAACCAGAAAGTAATTAGTTCTGAAACTGATTTTAAAGAAGGTAATTTTAGCAATATACAATTAAATCGAAATTCTTTGTATGATTGTGATGCTTTTAGATATATTTCTACAGGTTATGATTATCCAAGTAATACTGATTTTAATCCAGCAGGTACTTGTAATAGATGTGATGGTTCTGGAAATATCGAAAATGTCCCAAATGGACTAGATACATTTAATGAATGCGATACAATTGGTTGTTTAACAGGAAATTGTGATGGTACTGCGAATTGTAAGAATTATGATTTAATTATTACCCATAATGCAGGAGATGTTGCTCCTGTAGATAAAACAATAACTTATAGAACTATAACAACTAATATTGCAGGAACAGGGACTAAATGTTGGATAATCCAAAATCTGGGAGCTGCAAATCAAGCAAATTCAAACAGAGATAATACAAATGATTCTGCTGGATGGTATTGGCAATTTAATAATAAACAAGGATATGAAGGAATTGAATATGATGCTTCGACACCTAAGCCAGCGACATGGGTCATTACAATTAATGAAAATATTAATTGGCAATCTATTAATGATCCTTGTACAATTGAACTAGGCACGGGTTGGCGCTTACCCACCTCTAATGAATTATCCAATTTAGCCATTAAATGGGATAACTCTGATGAGAGTTATAATTCTATACTTAAAATTCATAATGCTGGTTATCTTCATTTTCAAGTAGGATTGATGTTTGCTAGAGGTAATTCAGGATACTATTGGAGCAATACACAATACAGTAACACTTATGGAAATAATTTATTTTTTAATTCTCAAGAAAGCAGTATTCATGAATACTATAAAACTTCAGGATATAGTGTACGTTGTATTAAAGATTAATCAAAGTATTTAAAAATTAATTTAAGATTCGGGCTTATAGCAGTCCTGGCTGGATTGTTCATAATCAGAAAAAGAAAATAGCTGATGCTCATTTCTATTGCTTCAAGTTTACACACACCACAAAAAATCATACTATACCCTCATCAATCTCAAATATATATTTTTCAAATCGATACATTTATATATCTTCAATACTTGTGACTCCTCTATTAAAGAACATGAATTCAAACACGCTTTATCAATACTAAAAAAACATCTACAGGTGATCCATAATGATGAAAAAAGGTCAGTCGCCAGGCGCTCATGCAGCAACCCTTGTGCTTATAATATTATTGCTGATAATATTTTACATTTTGTTCCTGGCTCCAGAAGAGCGGGAAAAACTTCTTGGAGATGATGACACTACGTCAACAATTAAAAGTGACACAACAACTGGATTATCAGAGGATGTCTTATTAGAGAAAAAAGGCATCATTATGTCGCCTTCTGAACAAGAAGATAGCAAAGAACTGCCAAGTGTATATCTATTTGAAATCATAAATGCAAAAGAGATTGCCACATTCAATCCTTTCATAATACAGAATGGCTGGTTTGACAAGGACTTCAAAAATTTCACATTTGCTATAGATGACATTGAAAAGACTGAGAATATCCTACTTTCAATGAGGATAAAGAAAGGAGCAGGTGTTTTGACAATAAAGCTCAATGGTTACCTGCTTTATGAATACACTGCAGAAAAAGGTGATATAAAACCAATCAACATAGATACTCAATATCTTAAAGAGATTAACACTATTGAATTCACGGTTGACAGTGTGGGCGCAAAGTTCTGGAAAACAAATGAATATCGGATTGAAAATGCAAAACTCACTGCTGATATCACTGATGTATCAAAGCAGAAAAGTAAAAATATTTTTACAATAGGCGCATCAGAATATGATAACATAAAGTCTGCAAAGATTCATTTTACACCTTTATGCAAAGAAGGCAAAACAGGAATACTTGACATATTATTAAATAATAGAGAAATCTTCTCCGCAATCCCAGAATGCAATGACAATTACATTCAACCTATATCTACAAGCATGCTTGAAGAAGGAGATAACTATATGATATTCAAGACAACAAAAGGAACATACACAATAGAAGGTATCAGTATAGCTCTTGCCTACAAAGACGCGCAGAGATGGAGATATTCTTTTTATCTTGACAAAGAGGAATATGACAGCATAGTATCAGAAGAAAATGACGTAAAGCTCAAGATTGACTTCAGGGAAAACAATGAAAAAAGAGGAGCATTCAAGATAAATGGGCACGGCGATGAATTCGACCTTGACGAAGACGAGCATTATTATGAATATGATATTAGCAGATGGGTAGATGAAGGCTCAAACACAGTAATTATCGAACCTGATACAAGGCTGAATATGGGTTATCTGCGTGTAGAGCTTGTCTGAAATGAGGTAATGGATGGCAGACGAACAAGAAGATTATGTCAATACAGCAAGGTCAGGCTATGATAACCAAAGTAGCATTGTCTGGGTTTTTGTGGCTATATTAGTATATCTCTCTGACTTCTTCCTCACTCATTTCAAAGGTATAGATGCCAAGCAGTTCTGGATGGCTATCAAAATAACAGGAATCGAAGGCCTGACAAGAAAAGGATCATTCCTTGGCATTGCTATCCTGTTATTTATTGTTTGGCATTTTTTAGGAAGACCTTTAAGCAGAGAAGAGATTATCTCAAGAATACCTTTAATTCTCCTTATCACATCACTATTCACTTTTGGTTACTTATTTGATCTAGGAGTTATAATGCATATCTTTATGGCAGGTGCAATACTGTTTTTTCTTATGTATAAACGAGAAGAAGATAAAACCAGGGCAAACTATCTTATGCTGGCATTCATATTTATTGACTTCTTCTTATTCTCAATATTTCAATTGAATAAGCTTATCATTCCTGTCTGGGTAATAGCTGCCCTGATGTTCACAAACAGATCAAAAGCAAAATCAATTATTGCGTGGTTCCTTTTTCTGGTTTATTTCTTTCATTTTTTCTCTGTTGTTACAGTCTTTGACTTTGGACCCCAGCATCTCAATGGCAAGGATTTTCAGGATTTCATAGAATTCAAAAATCAAGTATGGTCAAATGCTAAAACTTTTGCTAAATCCATTATCACAGGTGCAGAAAGGCAGAAGAACATAACTCAGGCTATGGTATTCGGAGATTATTACACATCCCAGGTAGACCAAAATGTCCAGCAACAGCTGGGAGTTAGCATAATAGAAATAAAATCCACAGACTCTGAAGTGTATGAAGATGAACCTTTGACAATTTATGCAAGAGTAAAAGTAAGAACCATCAAAGAAGACATAATTCTCAGAAGTTTCTGCCGCGCAGAATCATTGCTTCCTGATGCAATAAATCCTGCAATCAAAAACATCTCTCAATATGAAGATATGACCATCGACTGCATATTTAACAAGTGCAGGTTATCTCCTGGCTCAAAGACAATATATTTCAACATGGCATTCAACTTCCAGACATTATCATATCTCAGGAACTACTTCATAGACAGAGAAAGGATGATGGCTATGATAAGAGAAGATCCAGCAATAACAACATCTCAGGATATACTTCAAAACCTGGGCATATCAGATACAAGCCCGATTGCATTATCCACAAGCGGACCTGCAAAGATAGGAATAGAACTTGAAAAGACACAACCTGTAGGAGTAGACAGGAACTTGCCAAGTGTATCATTCAGATTAGGCATAACACTGGAAAACATATGGGAAGGAGAGATAAAAGATATCAAAGACCTTACAATAATTCTTCCTAATGAAATGAGTATTGAACGTGACAGCTTTTCAGACAACACTTCATGCGGCGGCTATGTATTCGAAAAGAAGACCTGCGCAGATGTCTTCCAGGAAGAAGGAGAAGAAAAAGATTGGTGCGATGACGCAGAAAGCAATATATACCGCATAAACCAGGATGGAAACAACCAGAGGATTATCCCAGCTGGCCAGAAAGGAATCAAGCTTTACAAGAGCCTTGTGTGCAGAGTAAGCATAGATAACTCACAATATAACAATTTCCTTGGAAATGCACCGATATCAACAAAGAATTTCAAAGTCATTTCTGACTATGATTATGAGATAACAAGAAGCCTGTCAGTGAATATTAAGAAAAGCCCATATGATGGCTGCAAAGAAGTAAAAACAGAAGAAGCCATAAAACAGCAGGAGTGCCCTGCTTACATAGCAGAAAAGAATAACCTTCCTGATAAAGACCACCTGGAAAGATATGTTTCATACCAAAGCTCAGTCACTGGAGCAATTAAATCTAACAGGCCTGCAAGCCTGAATATTGTTGAAACTGAAGCTCTTATCGCTGCTGTCATGAGCCAGGCAAGCAATCTTGGAGATACTGATGAAAACCAGAACAATATACCTGATTTTATCGCAGGTTATGGTATCAAATTCCCAGACATATTCAAAGATAATCCTATAAGTAATATCCAGGAAGCTGCAAAGTTCCTGAAAGCTGCAATGGACAAAGAGACAGGAACTAAACAAGAAAAAGTAGCTAAAACATTAGTTAAATATGCTTCAAACAATGGTCTTGAAAAAGATTTTACAGCAGGAGCAGCAGCCTATTTCACAAAATGGCAGAACATGCTATGTAAAGGAGAAGAAACTGCTGAAACAGAAGAAGAAAAAGAAGAAGTCATTGGTACAGGGCTGTTCAAAAAAAATGATCTGATAGGCATTGATACAAATGACGATTTAACCTGGACTAATGATGATCAATATTATTTTATCAAAAGCTCTCAGTCAGGGCCTCAGGGCGCAGTATATCTGCTCAGCGACAGCAAACAGCCATTGAGGGATCAGATGATAATAACAAGATTTGACACTGACAGAAATTCAGATTCAGGCAAACACAATGTAATGATAAGGAGGCCAGGACAAGAGCCTGCTGATTGGAATGCATTTATCTTCAGCCCAAACCTGAAACTTAAGAGTGGAGTCATAAGCTAAGATGGAATCTAATAAAAAACAAAATAAAACAACAAAATCCATCCTATTAATCACCCCAGCATCCATGATTATAATTATATTACTAACTTCTTTAATTACCATATCTGGCTGCGAAAAAGTATATACTCCTGAGCGGCCAACTCTTGAAGACATAGAAGAAGGATTTGAAGGGCTTGTCATTAGCTTTATCCAGAATGCTCCACCGCCAAAGGTCATAGAGGATTCACTATTTGATGTTGGAATAAAGATAGCAAATGAAGGGACATCTGATGTAAAAAAAGGATATCTCCTTCTGGGATATGAAAAAGAATACATTGGAGAAATATTCTGGCAGGACAAAGGCGACAACGATAGGATATATTTTGATATTGCCGGCAAATCCCTAAACATGCCGACAGGAGAAGAACAAGTCTATCTCGCACGCATAGAAGCAGGAAACATAGGACCTCAAAGAGAACAGGCGCAGACTTTGATATATGCTACTGCATGTTATGATTATAACACAAAAGCGCATGCAAACCTCTGCGTCGATACTGACATCTATAACCTGAAAGCTATTGAGAAAGTATGCAGCGCAGCTGACATAGGCCTTAGTGACCAGGGCGCGCCAGTAGCAGTCACGCGCATTGAATCAATTATGATGACATCAAAAGACGAAGGGGTAGTAAGGCCCCAGTTAAAGATTTATTTCAGCAATGTAGGACAGGGAACAATAATCAAACAAGGCAGAGCTGATACCGCATGCTCTTCCTACCCTCTGGCAAAAGACGATATCAACACGATAAGAGTAAGTGCAGTGCTATCAGAGACAAAGTTGTCATGCAAGCCTGAATTACTAAAACTAAGAGACAGCATGGATTATACTATATGCACCCACGAGCAAGGAATAGATGAGAACAACCCAAGCTATTATGCACCCCTCACAATTACTGCCGAATATGGCTATATGGAGACAATATCAAAAGATGTTACTCTGATGAAAAGCAATATTTAAGCCATAAAATTTAAATAGCTCAAAAATAAATAGCAGAATAAATATATTGGAGTAAGAATAAATGAAAACAAACAAAAAATTATGCCTATTAAGCTGTATTACAATAATCATATTTTTATGCGGATGCGCACCTCAAGACGGCGTGACTGTTGATGAAACAGACTACCACCAGGGAACAAGAGGATTAGAGATGTCCTTTATACCAAATGCTCCTCCTAATAAAATATATGATGGCGATCCAATGGATATAATAATAGAACTCAGGAATATGGGTGCATATCCTGAAACAGATAGTTTTGAAGGAAAGCTGGAGGTATCAGGCTTTGATCCTAACGCTATAAGAGGAAGCTGGGAAGGAGGAAATCATATTCCTGTAAGCCTTAGGGGAAAATCAATAGAATATCCTGAGGGAGGATACGAAATAAAAACTTACAGTGACAACAGAGGAGTCAAGGTGCCTTTTGAGGGACCAAAATATGATGCATCAATACTTATCACATCATGCTATAAATATAAGACTATTGCTAACCCTATAATCTGCATAGATCCCGAGCCTTATAAGATCATAGAAGAAAGGAAGGTCTGCCATTATGATGACTCAATCAGCACAGGCGGCAGCCAGGGCGCGCCTGTAGCAATCACAAGGATTGAAGAAAGAGTCAGTTCTGACCACATAATTTTTGACATTTACATACGCAATGTCGGGAATGGCAAGGTCATTGACTGGGCATCTTATGATTCATGCCCTTTTGAACTTGAACTAAAAGATGTCAACAGAGTCAGGGTTAATGCAAAGCTTGCATTTGATTCACACCCTCAATGCACACCAAAAGGCAGCGGATCTGAACCGATCATACTAAGGTCTGCCGGCGAGGGATTCATAACATGCAAATTTAAAAAGCCTGTAGCAGACACAGCATTCAGAACACCACTGCATATAGAACTTGATTATGCATACTCATCATCGATTGAAAAAAGGGTCGAGATAATCAAAGTGTAATACTAAAAATTTATAAACTATGAAATAATAGATAATATGGAGGCATAAAAAATGAACAAAACAAAGATGATATTGATTTTACTTATTTTATTAGCAGTTCTACTTTCTGGATGTAAGGAAGGAGAAACACAAGATGTTTCAAAATCCCCCTATGAAGGAGGCACTAAAGGTATAGTTGCAGAATTCATGGATATGGGCATATTTAATGATGAGACAAAAATAAATGAAATATACGAAGACGAAACATTCCCAATTGAGGTAATTATTAAGAATAAAGGAGAAAATGAGATTAATCCAGGAGATATTACTGTAACTCTGAAGGGAGTATATCTTGGTTCATTTTCAGGTATTGTGCCTCAGGGAGAACTGATTAACAGAGAAACAATTGATATGATCTCAGAAATAAATGAAGAAGGTGGAGAAGAGATTATGGATTTCACCCCTGGCACAGACGATGCAAAATATACAACCTCATTCAGCGGAACATCAGTTGATTTAGATATCTTTGCAGAAATCGTATTCAGATATAAAACTGAAGCAACTGCAAAAAAAATCTGTTTTAAAGAAAATCTGCAGGATGACTCAATATGTGAAGTAAGTGAATCAAAAGAGGTATTCTCTTCAGGAGCTCCAATCAAGGTCAATCGCGCAAAAGAGACAACTGCAGGAAGTGCAAAGATTGCTGTTGAATTTGAAGTAGAGAATGTCGGTGGAGGAGATGTTGCGATTATCGGTGAATCATTTGACACGAGATATAATAAATTCTCTTTCACTTCCTCTAGCGACAGCAAATGGGAATGCAGGGCAGCAGGTAAGCTTAATGAAGGAAGATTTGACTCTGCAGGCAAAGCAAAGATCAGCTGCAAACTTAAGGAAGCCATGCCTGAAGACACACTATACACAGAAGATCTGAGCCTGACGATTCAATACAAATACAGATACCTTATCCAGGAATCAGTAAGGATAAAGAAAGAATAATTTTTTTGTTTTTTTAGTTATATTTGGAACTCAAGCTAATGCCTATTGAAGCTTGTGATGACCACAATAATTGTTACTACCTGAGAATTATTTCCGACAAATTTAAATAGTTTTCTGACATAAATTCAATTTTATTGTTGCATTGTCGGAAAACTGGGATGATTAAAACATTGTTAACAACAATGTGAAGTAAAACGCTACGTTGGGTTATTCTTTATTTATTGATTCGGTTAGAATGCATCAAAATGCAGACATTTCCAACAAACTCGTCTGCATTGATGATTAATAACCCGACTCCCCATTCAATTCTGACAAATTCAGTCCAAGAATTTAAGAATGAAATATGGAGGGGTATCTATGAATAACAAAAAAAAGAATCTTATAGCTTTAGCTA